>CANHBE010000155.1 GCA_947458575.1 Flavobacteriaceae bacterium
AAGTTCAGTTTCAAAGTTCTTGAACTTGCGAATTCCGATTTCGTCATAAGTATTATATCGAACTCTAGAATGTAGTTTCTTTATTTTAGATAAAACTTTTTTTGACGTATAATTTTCATGTAATCCGAAAATAAAGTACTTATTGAGAAATCCCTCTTCAAAGGCATAAGAGAAACCGTTTCCGCTATGACGCCCTTCTAAAATTCTAAAGTCGGAATGTGCATCAAAATTAATCGCATTTACAGGTTTTCCTTTTGCTAAAGCAGTACCTTTAATATTGCCGTACGAGTTGTTGTGTCCACCTCCAATAATGATTGGAATCTTGTTGGCGTTAACAATCATAGAAATCAAATGTGTTACTTCTTTATCAATCCGGATGACTAAATCACTAAATTTCTTTCTATCTGCAATCTTGTGGTAATCGAGCTCTTCAGCTTCTTTCATTTCTTCTTCAAGATCCAATTGACCAAGAACCAATAACTCACTTCCTTTGCAAAATTTATTGAATTGTATATTGGCAATACTCTTTATAGCACTTTCCCAAGCAGTGTGAGTTCCAGGTCGACCAAAGTTAGCGCGAACTCCAATATCTTCCGGAATACCAAAGAGAACGTATCGGGCTGAAGTGCTGTTGAGAAAGGAAGCGACCGAGGCAGTGTCTTTAGGGATTGTAGTCATTTTTTCACCAAACTTCACTTCTCCACTGCGGTGATTTGTGATTTTTGCTAGGTCAATGCTACTAAATCGAAGTAATTTCTCCATACAAAAAAAATTAACGGTCAAAAGTAATATATTCAGATAAACTTCCGTTATCAAAACAAATATTATTATTTTTGCTTAAACAAAACATAAATATATGGAAAATCAAAAAAGTAATTCAAATTTAAAGGCAGTCATTGCAATATTAACCGTGCTTCTTGTGGGAAGTTTGGTTTATATTTTTAAGATGACATCTGATGCAAAAGCTTTGCAAACAGAACTGACAACTACCAAAAGTGAAAAAGAGTCTGTGTTGAAAGATCTAGAAGCTTTAAAAACACGTTATGATGCTGCAATTGCTGAAAACACCTCGATGTCTGACGAGTTGATCGCAGAACGTGAGAAGATTGTGAATTTGATGACTGAATTGAAAAAATCCAAAGGCGATGTCGCTTCAATGGCCAAATACAAAAGACAGTATTTTGAATTAGAAGCTAAGATGAAAACGCTGATGCAAGAAAATGAGGCTTTGAAAAAAGACAATGCTAAATTGACCGTTGAGCGCGACAGTACAGTAACAGTGCTAGGCGAAGCAAGAAAGTATAACGAGGTTTTAGTTGGTCAAAATGAAGAATTGTCTAAGACAGTTGAAATTGCTCAAAAACTGACAGTATCGAATTTGAAAACCGCAGCTTACAAATTAAGAAGCTCAGGGAAACAAATCGCAACCGAGAAAGCTAGAAAGGCCGATGTTTTGAAAATTAGTTTTACGATTAATGAAAATAAAGTAGCAAAACAAGGCGATAAAACTTATTATGTTCAGGTAATTGATAGCAAGAACAACGTACTTGGGGAAAAGAAAACAGAATCATTTGGTTCTAGTTCACTTACTTATAGCTTTACGACGACTGTCAATTATGAAAACAAATCGGTTGATGTAACTCAAGATTTACCGGGCAAAGACTTTGAAAAAGGTACTTATTTCGTGAATGTATTCGATAAAGGTGAATTAGTTTCAAAATCTAGTTTCAGTTTGAGATAGGAATTATCTCTTGAGAACGAATAGAAAAGGAATCCAATTTTGGGTTCCTTTTTTTTATTTGATTGGTTTTCCTTCAATCAAAACCTGATCAATCAAATTACTGCCAAAAGCATATGGTAATTGATAAATTGAATGAAGTGGTTTTGTAATAATTAAATTGGCTCTCTTGCCAACAGCAATACTACCATGCGTTTTTGAAAGTCCCATTGCATAAGCTGCATTTACCGTTGCAGCATTAATAGCTTCCTCAGGAGTCATTTTCATTTTGATGCACGCAGTTGCAATCACAAAATTCATATTTCCTGATGGACAAGAACCGGGATTAAAATCGGTTGCCAGTGCTAAAGGTAAACCGGCGTCCAAAAATTCCCGGGCAGGCGTATATGGAATACTCAAGAAATAGGAACAAGCCGGCAAAGCAACTGGCATTGTTGAAGTGCCTTTTAATACTTCCAAGTCTACCGGATCCACAATTTCGAGATGATCGACAGACAACGCATTGTTTCTAACACCCGCTGCAACACCACCAATTGCGTTGAATTGATTGACATGAATTTTTGGAATTAAACCATTTTTGATTCCACAGGCTAAGATTTGATTGGTCTCCTCGACAGAAAAATAACCTGTCTCACAAAAAACATCAATGTAGTCTGCAAGTTTCAATCGCGCGATTTCCGGGATCATTTCATTCAGGAGTAAATCAATATAACCTTTATGATCGTTTTTAAATTCAGCAGGAAACGAATGAGCGCCTAAAAAAGTAGCTTTGATTGTTATCGGATAATTTTTCTTCAAACGATCAATTACCCGTAACATTTTTATTTCATCTGTTACAGTAAGGCCATAACCTGATTTGATTTCAATAGCTCCAGTCCCCATTTTCATCACTTCTTCTAAACGCACTCTTGACTGCTCATAGAGTTCTTCTTCACTCGTGCCTTGCAGTTTTTTAGCTGAATTCAATATGCCACCACCGCGATTTGCTATTTGCTCATAGGTCATTCCATGTATTCGATCAACAAATTCCTGTTCGCGATTTCCGGCGTATACAATGTGAGTGTGACTATCGCACCATGCCGGCAGTATCATTTTACCCGAAGCATCAATTACGCTCTCAGCATTAATTTTCGGGCAATCCTTCATGAATCCAAAATCGCAAATAAGATGATCTTCAATCAATAAATAAGCATCTTTAATACTTGGTAAATTTGCCATTTCGGTGCCTGAAACCTTATCGATATTGACAGTTCTAACTTGAAATAACTCCTTTATATTAACGATTAATGTCTTCATTTTGTTTTTTTGTAAATGTATTTAGAATTTTAAAAACTCCTATATTTAGGACAAATTATTCGTCATGAAAAGAGTCAAGTATAGTAAAGTCAAAAATGTTAATCCGAACTATTTTGAGTATACTGGTATTCATGTGACAGATCCGGTTGAGATGCAGTTGTTCATATACGATGACGCCGGTTACGAGGAATACAAAAAGGTTTCACTTGATCGAGTAAAGAAGGAGATAAGTGATGAGAATCAAGTTGATGATGTCAAATGGCTCAATATCCATGGTTTGTATAAGGTTGAATTAATCAAACAAATTGGCGAAATGTTGCAGGTTGAGCCTTTCATCGTCAGTGATATCTTGAATGTTTCCAGACGAAGCAAGATGGAAGAACTCGATCAGGTTTTATTTTTCAATATCAAATCGATATTGCCCAATGATGATGACGATGAAGTACATGTAGAGCAGATTAGTTTCATTTTGAAAGAAAATATTTTGGTGTCCTTTCAGGAAAAAAGAAGCGATTTCTTTAATCACATTCGTGAGCGCATTAAAACACACAGTGGGATCGTTCGGAAAAAGCGCAATGACTATTTGCTTTATTTGCTGCTCGATGCGATCATGGAGAATTTCTACATCACTATCGAATTTTACGAAGATGTTATCGATAATCTGTTAATCGAATCGAAGTCGAGTGATGATCCAAATGTCTTAGTTCGCATAGAAAAGAACAGAGAGAATTTGAATTTCCTCAAAAGGTCCATTTTGCCGTTACGAGATGCTTTGTTCAATTTGAAAAGCGAACATGCTGAAGAGGATTATGATGGAATTGAAAAATCTAACTACAATTTTTTTGCGCGTTTACATCAAAAATGCCTTGAAATTTTAGAGCAGGTTGAGTATGACATGAACACTTTGGACAGTGCATCGAGCTTTTATTTTTCATCGCAGAGTCAACGGATGAATGAAATTATGAAGATTCTCACAGTAGTTTCTGTGTTTTTTATGCCATTGACATTTATAGTTGGAATTTACGGAATGAACTTCGATGTGATGCCGGAATTACGCTATAAGTACGGCTATTTTATTGTACTAGGCGTAATGTTCCTCCTTTTGGTTGCAATGTTTGTTTATTTTAAAAAGAAAAAGTGGTTTTAATTTTTAGAAAATATGGCGACATTAACCTTCTTAACTAGTTCTCTTATGGTAGTTATGTTTAATGGAAATTCAAGTAATACGTGCATTAAACTTAAAAAACTCAAAATGATAAAACCGATTTTGAAACTATACAAATAGATGCTGATACTAATTCCCCATATGGCTAGTATTGCAGTTATTTTTGACTTTGTCATCGTCTTATCCCAGCGAATTATGGAAGTTTTTGAAAACCAATTGAGATAATGATAGGTGTAAGCAAAAGCGACAAATATTTGAATTTTGATGCCGAGTGAAGATAAGAAATTAAAATTTGAACCTTCAATCGGAACAAACCACTTCGCAATCTCTAGGTTCAAACCGCCAAAAGTACTATCTAAATAGGAAGTTTGAGTATAGTCGCTTAAGCCATAATATGCTTCAGGATTAATCTTACTAAATATGATAATAATCGGAACCACAAACATGAGAATGACACTAATCGTTCCCGGTGTTGTCCTATTTTTTAAAAGACCGTAAATCATAAATAAAATGGTAAATACATAAACATGTATTAATGTTGGAATAAAGATAGCTATTGACATCGCGGTAGCGCTAAAGTGATGTAACAAAAGCAATGCGATGATGCTGCCAATAGTGACAAAAGCGGCAAGATGAATTTTGTTTTTGAAGTAGAGCAAACCAATCGTACAAATGAGAGCAATTAAATATATTTCATCACTTGCTGAATTTAGTACGTCGTAATATTTTTTGACACTTTCATTTTTCATGAGTTCAGCAAAGACTGAAAGTTTCAAAATAAATGGAATGGATAAGAAGACGGCAAAAAATATAAAGATAGAAGACCAATTGGCTTTCCCAAGGAAGTATTCTTTCTCCTTCAACCAATTGATTTCAGTCAAATAATGCAAAGGTCCTAAGAAAACATACGAGAATATAAATAGTCCAAAGGGAATATGGAATGCGGCATACAAAGAAACAATAATGAGAATGACATTTAGAATATCGACATCTTTTGAATTCATATTATATTTGTTTTTGTAAACGCACTAAATATAAACAACTTTATCAAAATACATACATTTCCGAAAGTTATTTGAAACAATTCATCGCTGTTATTCTCCATTTCAGTCATTTTGTTTTTTTGTAGAAGATTCTTGTAAGATAGATTTGCAGTATAAAACAAATCCTATGAAGACGATCTTTTTTACATTCACACTTTACTTTTTTACCACTTTTATTTTTTCTCAAGAAGTGATTTCCGCGAAAGTTCTCGACAACAAAGGAAAACCGGTCGCTGGCGCAAACATCTATCTCGATGGCACGTATGACGGCGCTTCAAGTGATGAAAAAGGAGAATTTACTTTCACAACAAATAGCAGCGGATCTCAAACTTTAGTGGTCAGTTTTCTAATTTATGAAACCTTCACCGCTGTAATTGATGTGGCCAATTTCCAAAATCAAATCATCAAACTGCGAGAAAATGTCAATGCACTTGATGCTGTCATCGTCAGTGCGGGAACGATGGAATCTGGTGACAAAGCAAGAGTTTCTGTGTTGAAGCCACTAGATATTGTTACAACAGCAGGTTCAGCAGGGAATATTATAGCGGCCTTACAAACTTTACCGGGAACGAACAATGTGGGCGAGGATGGAAGATTATTTGTTCGTGGTGGTGAAGCGGATGAGACTCAAACCTATGTTGATGGCATTCGGGTTGCCCAACCCTACGGAGCTTCAACAGCCAATTTACCAACAAGAGGAAGATTTTCTCCTTTTCTTTTCAGCGGCATTTCTTTTTCAACAGGCGGATATTCGGCAGAATATGGGGAAGCACTATCCAGTGTTTTGTTACTCAACACAACAGATGAGCCTGATCAGAACAAGACCGATATCTCATTGATGACGGTTGGCTTGGGCGTCGGACATACAAAAAAATGGCAAAAAAGTTCACTCAGTGTCAATACAGCTTACATCGATTTGGCTCCATATCAGTTGGCCATCCCACAGAATGTTGATTGGAATCGACCGTTTCAATCATTATCTGGTGAATCGGTATACCGCTA
>CANHBE010000156.1 GCA_947458575.1 Flavobacteriaceae bacterium
AAGGTAATCTGCTTGCCCATGAGCTTTCAACCAGCGCTCTGCGGCATTCTTGATCTTCACCCCTACATTTTCAACTGACTTTGCGTCATTGGTACCGGTTATGACCTTATTCTCCTTCAAAAAAGTTCCATATTGTTGGAATGCCATGGGAAAAAGTTGACTGTTGGGAACAAAATTCAAAACTTTTTCGCCTGTAAACGGATTGGTCGCGCAAGAAATTATAACGACAATAAGTAGTACTGTAAATGCTAATCTTTTCATATCAAACTATGGAATTAATGAACTTCAATAGGCAAATTTACAAATCTAACTGTCAAGTAAGGAAAAAGTAAGCTTCTTGTTTAGCTAATAAAATGAACTTCTGAAAACTCCTTGTCAATAGTTAAAGTGTGTTTCCCATCAAAATCAACTTTATCAAAAGACACCGGTTCATTATCGATTTCTATTTTCTTCACTTTAAAAGGCAAACCATGTAAATTTATTTTAAACTTCGTGTAATTCGTCTCGAACTTTCCTTCTTTATGCTGTTGGATAATTAAGTCGTTTTCTTTTCCTCGCAGCGTGAAAGTGGCGAGACTATATCGACCTTTGTTATAGTCATAACCATCTTGAGCGTCTTCAAACAATACAGATTTCTCTTTTCCAACTTTGAAATAAACATCTAAAGTTATTTCTTCAAAATCCAACTCGCCAACATATTGTTGCACCGGATATTTTGGAATGATTGCTCCCTCTTTAATAAAAATCGGTATTTGGTCGTAATCTGTTCGAACCCAAAGCTCTTTTTTTCCTGTAACTACTTCATCTGTCCAGAAATTATACCAGTTGCCAACCGGCAAATACATTCTTCTACCTTGCGCATTAGGTTCTAAAATTGGACAAACTAAAATCTGGTTACCAAAAATAAACTCATCAGTTCTGTAATGCGTTTGGCTATCTTCCTGATCGAAGTAGAAAAGCGGTTTTAGCATTGGTACACCATCGTTGATGTATTCCCAAAACATGGTATACAAGTACGGTAGCAACTGATATCTTAGTTCTACAAACTTTCTTGTAATATTGATTACGTCAACATCAAATGACCACGGCTCTTGATCTCCGTGATCCCCAGAAGAGTGTGTTCTACAAAACGGATGAAAAACGCCGAGTTGAATCCATCTTGCATAAAGTTCTCCCGAAGGCTGTTCAGCAAAACCACCTATGTCGGAACCGGTGAATCCCATACCTGATATTGACATTCTCTGCATTTGAATATTGGCAATCCACAAATGCTCCCAGCTGGCGACGTTATCACCTGTCCATGAAGAGGTGTAGCGCTGCGCACCGGAATATGCAGAACGAGTAATAATGAAAGGCCTTTTCGGGTAAGAAAATTGCTTCACACCTTCATAGGTTGCCCGAGCCATTTGGGTTCCGTATATATTATGAGCCTTTCGGTGGCTGCACGGATTTCCATCGTAATCGTGGCGAACATCCATTGGAAAAGTCTTACCGGGAACTTCCATCACTGCTGGTTCATTCATATCGTTCCATACGCCTTTTACGCCGAAATCTGAAATCAGTTCTTTGAATAAGCCTGCCCACCATTCTCTGACTTCCGGATTGGTATAGTCCGGGAAATTACATTCACCTGGCCAAACTTTACCCTTCATATATGGGCCATCGGCTCTTTTGCAGAAATAGTCTTTTTCAAGAGCCTCTTTGTATACCCAATACTCTTTATCAATTTTAATTCCCGGGTCGATAATCACGACTGTCTTAAAACCATCAGCTGCCAGTTCAGTAACCATTTTTTTGGGATCGGGGAAGTACTCCTTATTCCATGTAAAACAACGGAAACCATCCATATAGTCGATATCCAGATAAATTGCATCGCAAGGAATTCTGAGTTCACGAAATTTGGCAGTCACTTCTTTAACCTTACTCTCTGGATAGTAACTCCACTTGCATTGGTGATAACCCAACGCCCACAGTGGCGGTAATTCCGGTTTTCCGGTAAGATGGGTATAAGTGGTTACCACGTCTTGCATTTGTGGACCGTAAATGAAATAGTAGTTCATCTCACCGCCTTCAGCCCAAAAACTGGTCACATTTCTTCTTTCGTGACAGAAATCAAATGTAGTCTTAAAAGTGTTGTCAAAGAAAACCCCATAGGCATTCTTATGATGCAGTCCAATATAGAAAGGAACAACTTTATATAACGGTTCTTGGTCTTTGTGAAAAGCATACTGATCCGTTGCCCAATTGACAACTCTTTTCCCCTTCAGATTCGCATGAGATGCTTTATCTCCCATACCATAAAAACATTCTCCTTCCTTAGATGCTTTACTCATCTTGACGATATTACCGCCAAAATGGTAGCTCTCTTCCCAATGAAAACCAAGTTCATCTTCAAGGATACAAACATCTTCAAGATCGTGAATGGCCACTCTCAAATCAACTTTATTGACAGAACAAACCACCTTATTGGTTTTAATCTTGTAACATGTATTCTCCTCTATTACTTCCAGAAAGTTATAACCATGCGATTGTGTTTTGTCAATGGCATAGGAAAAATCTTTGCTGAAATACCCTTTGGTTGTGTATCTGAATCGGATCAAACTGTCTCGAAGAACAGTTAATTTTAGTATTACACTATTGTCTGTATAAAAATAAACACTGTCAACATCCTTTTTAATCTCGACAATATTGGATGGGTATAAATCGCCTTTATACTCTAATTCGGTATTTGTAATCATAATTTTGGATTAGGTTCATTGTAACTGATTTGGCAAGTCACAACGGTCTCAAACTTACAAAAATTGTAAATTGAAAAAAACGAATTCAGGCAATTTTCACGCAATCGTTTTCGTAAATCCTGTCTACAAAAATAAGTGTGTCGGGATCATTTTTCAAAAGGTAGAAACAGCAATCATCTGCAATTATCAAGTTTGAAAAAAGAAAAAATCAAATAAATCCAGCATTTTATCTGAAATTTTGGTTTCCTATCGATTAAATAGTACAGGTAATAAAAGGATTTTTACCTTGGTGACACCAAATTCTTAAACCTCATTATTATGAAAACAAGTTCTACCTTACGAGTTGTTCATCGGCAGATTATTGAAAAGCCCGAATTAGATCCTGCATTTGAAGACACTGAACTTCATGTGATTCAGCTTCACAAAGTGGAAGAACAAAACGACTACTACCCTGATTTCGGGATATAATCATTTTCGGTTTTCCGCGCGGTCAACAGAGAAGTGTGTTTCTACCCAATTTTAAATACAATCACACTCAGTGGAGGTAGAGTCAATGCTGCTGAAAAGTCGCGTCCGTTCCATGGTTCTGCCTCTACCTTAATTGATTTAGAATTAGTCACACCACTTCCTCCGTATTGTGTATCATCTGAATTAAAAATTTGAATTAGTTTACCTTTCTTGGGCAAGCCTATTCTATAATTTTCGCGGACAACAGGCGTAAAATTGCAGACTACAACGAGATTTTCCTTTGGATTGTTACCTTTGCGGATGTAAGACATGACTGCATTTTGATGGTCAGAATAATTGATCCACTCAAAGCCTTCTGGACTGAACTGCTTTTCATGCAGCGCAGGATTTGATTTGTACAGTGCGTTCAAGTCTGTAATTTCTTTCTGAATACCTTCGTGGTAGCCAAATTCTAGCAAATGCCAATCGAGGCTACCTTCGAAATTCCACTCGGCGCTTTGTCCAAACTCTGCGCCCATAAACAAAAGTTTACTACCGGGATGGGTAAACATATAGCCGTACAACAAACGTAAATTCGCAAATCGCTGCCATTCATCGCCGGGCATTCTTCCTAAGATTGATCTTTTTCCATAAACAACTTCATCGTGCGATAAAGGCAACATGAAGTTCTCTGAAAATGCATACGTCATCGAAAAGGTCAGATCATTTTGGTGGTATTTTCTATAGACGGTTTCCTTCTTAAAATACTGTAAAGTGTCGTGCATCCAGCCCATCATCCATTTCATTCCGAAGCCTAGTCCACCTGAAAAAGTTGGACGCGACACCATTGGAAAAGAGGTGCTTTCCTCGGCGATAGTTTGCACACCGTCAAAATTAGTATAAACTGCTTCATTAAAGTCTTTTAGAAAGCTAATGGTCTCCAGGTTTTCTCTACCTCCAAAAATGTTTGGCTCCCATTCGCCATCTTCTCTCGAATAATCTAAATAAAGCATAGACGCCACCGCATCTACTCGGAGTCCGTCGGCGTGATAATGCTGCAACCAAAACAGCGCATTACTGATTAAGAATGAGCGCACTTCATTGCGTCCGTAATTGAACACGAGACTTTTCCAATCTGGATGATAGCCTTTTCTTCGATCGGGATGCTCGTACAAATTTGACCCATCGAAATAACCCAAGCCATGTGCATCATCGGGGAAATGAGAGGGAACCCAATCGAGGATCACTCCAATACCTGCTTGATGCAGCTTGTCGACCAAAAGCATGAAATCTTGTGGTTTTCCAAAACGAGAAGTTGGTGCAAAATAGCCTATCAATTGATAACCCCAGGATGGATCGTAGGGATATTCCATAATAGGCATAAACTCGACATGGGTGAAACCAGTTTCTTTGATGTAAGTAACTAGTTGGTCTGCGAGTTCGATATAAGTTAAAAACTTACCTTGGTCATTTCGTCTCCAGGAACCCAAATGCACCTCGTAAACCGAATATGGTTTGTCTAGACCATTTTTCTCTTGACGGGATTGCATCCATTTGTCGTCTTTCCATTTATAATCAAGGTCCCAAACAACGGAAGCAGTTTGTGGTGGATGCTCGCAGTACAGCGCAAAAGGATCTGCTTTCTCCGTGATAAGACCTCCATTATTAGATTGTATTTTGTATTTATATTTCGAAGCTTTTTCAACACCCGGAATAAAGCCTTCCCAGATACCTGATGAATCCCAGCGAACATTGAGTTGATGCTCACCTTGTATCCAATAATTAAAATCGCCTACAACTGACACCGATCGTGCGGCTGGTGCCCATACTGCAAAATAGACGCCTTTGACTCCATTGACCTCTATAAGATGGGCTCCAAATTTTTCGTACAAACGAAAGTGTTTTCCTGCTTTGAATAAGCTGATGTCGAAATCTGTGAAAAGAGAATGGGGTTGTACTTTGCTCATGGTTGTTTTTTTTAATCCGGTGACTGCACTAATTAGGACAAGTGCTTAAATGAAACTTTTTGTCTCCCCGAGCGCAGTCGAGGGGTTTTTCTTATTTATAATCTGAATGTGTTGCATTTCTGCATTCTGCTAATGTTTGAATCAAATCGAAATTGCCTTTTATTAATGCTTCTTTCTTGATTTTCGACCAACGTTTTAATTTATTTTCAAAATATATTGCTTGACTTGGCTCTGTAAATTCTTGATAAAATTGTAATGTGACTGGTCTTCTTTTGAACGTATATGCATTAGATAACTTTCCGTCATTATGTTCATTGACTCTTCTTTCCAAATCATGGATTATTCCTGTATATAATGAATTGTCTTTGCATCTTAGTATGTAAACATAATAGAATTTCATCGGGCGTATAATTCAATTAAAAAATCCCTCGACTGCGCTCGGAAGGACAACGGCTTCGATTCAACTTCTTGTCTCCCCGAGTTTGTTTACACTGAGCGCAGACGAAGTAAAGTCGGGAGTCCTACTTTTTATTTATAATTAGGTTTTCAGTTTACACTAAACCCTAGCCCCGATTACTTCGTCAGTTCGCTACGCTCGTGTGCAGTGAAAATCCTTTTTTGTAACCCTTTCAGAGTTTTGAACTCTGAAAGGGTTACAAAAAAGATTGCAACGAAAAGCGGGAATCAGCTCCTAAAAATCATCGTAATTCTTATTTATCCTTAAACTCCATTATACTCGCGATACCTGTCAGCGGTATCACAGCCCAGCGTGGGCGCGAATTGAGTTCATAGCCCAATTCATAAACCGCTTTTTCCAACAAACAATACTTCAGTAGAAAGTCGATTTCCTTGCGGTAGCCGATATTCAAATTGCCAGCTTGTGCCACTTCGGTATAGGTTTGTAAAAATACGCCTGCGAAATATTTGAACAAAATTTCTCCCGCTTGGAAGAGTTCCTTTTGCTCATATGGATACTTATCCTTATTGTTAAAAATCGTCGCATAAATCGCATAATGAAAGGAACGGAACATGCCCGCAAC
>CANHBE010000157.1 GCA_947458575.1 Flavobacteriaceae bacterium
ACCTAATTGTGCTAGCGCTTCATTCATTCCGAATTGGTCTACGATTGTTGTCATTTATTTGTTATTATTTGAATTATATCGTTTTACTGCGACTGTTCGCAAATAAATTTGCTCGGGTGCGTGGCAAAAGTAATTATTAATTGATAATTAGTTCTATTTTATTCTTTATTCCTTTGTGGTAGAATGCCCTAGCCCTGATAGTAGCGGAAATCTTTTTTGTTTTTACAAAGAAGCCCTTCGACTTCGCTCAGGGTGACAAAAAACAAAAAAATTGGGAGCGGATAGCAGGTTCCCGGCTTCTTCAAAATAAACTACTTGATATATCTCGGATCTGTTTCCATGACTGTTGCACATTTTTCGCATGTTCTCAACGTTAGTGAATTGTAAAAATGTTGGTAATGTGGCAGAAAATCCTTTTCGATATCGTGCAATTCGAAATAAACTTCATAGAGTTTGTGGTTGCAATTTTCGCAATGCCAAAGCAAGCCATCTTTGAATCCTTTTCCTGCCCGCTTTCGCTCGATAACCAAGCCTATTGAGTCTTTATATCGAACCGGTGAATGTGGAACTTTTGCGGGATGCAAATAGATATCTCCGGCGTTTAGCTCCATTTCTTTTCGCTGGCCTTCATCTTGAATAATGACCTTTATTGATCCTTCCAATTGATAAAACAACTCCTCCGTTTCATTGTAGTGATAGTCTTTTCTGGCGTTGGGTCCGGCGACAACCATGACGATGTAATCTTCTGAGTCCACGTAAAGATTTTTGTTACTCACCGGTGGTTTTAGCAAGTGCTTATTCTCGCTAATCCATCGATTAAGGTTGAAAGGTTTTATCGTTGCCATCGCGCTCGATTTAGAAAAGTAAAGCTGTGAAATTGAAAAAAGTTAGTTTGAACTGACCCTGTCAACTGTCTTGTTTGCTTCCTTTATGAGATAAATGTATACCGGAAAGTGGTCACTAAAGCCAACCTCATTAGCACCGTGACGCAAAGGGTAGCCTTTATATTGACCTGTAGTAGTAATCATGTACGGTTTGTTGTAAATTCCTGCTTTCCAATATTGAAAGGACGAATAATCCTTTCGGATTAAAGACTCTGAAAACATAATTTGATCGAAAATATCGCCGGCGTCGCGGTAGAAGAGCGAAGCATTTCCTTCCTTAGCCATTTGTTCGAATGGGTTGTAAATCCCGAAAGGCTCAACTTCAGACTTTTTTAACTTAGCGCCAATTCCTTCTTTAACGCTTTTGTTGTAGGTTCCGTCATTTAAATCGCCCATAGTTATGATTTTTGCATTCGGGTTAATTTTAAAGATCGAATCCATTATTTTTCGGTTGAGTCGACCTGCTTCTTCGCGATAAGGGCTGCTTTTTTTCTCTCCTCCGGACCGAGAAGGCCAGTGATTGACCATAACGTTTACCTCTTCACCGTCTAAAAATCCGGTTACCAACAGAATGTCACGCGTGTACACTCGTTCTCCAACATTAGCCTCAATCTTATCTTTGTCGGCTTTATCTTCTTCACTTTCTTTATCCTTATCTTTTCCTTTGGACTCCTTTTTGTAAATCAGTAACGGAATATTGATATAACTAGTGGGTTTGAAGTGCTTTTTTTGATACAAAAGTGCCACATCAATTCCTCTTCTGTCGGGCGAGTCAAAATGAACAATACCATAGTCGCTTGCAGCTAATTTTGGCTCTTTTACTAAGTCTTCGAGAACACCCCTGTTTTCAATCTCACAACCGCCAATTAGTGTTGGAGCATTCGAATTTTCCGTCGTTCCTATTTCGGATAATACGCGAGCTAGATTATGCAACTTTTTATGATACTTCTCGGATGTCCAATTCTGGGCGCCATTAGGCAGCCATTCTTCATCATCGTTAGCGTTATTTATGGTGTCAAATAGATTCTCAAAATTGTAAAAAGCTACTGTATGAACCATAAACTTCTTTTGCTGCGCTAAAGCAATATTCATGCTTGATAAGATGGTCAAAAGACCAATCATATTTGTGATTCTCATATGATGAATGTATTAATTTAGTTTTAAGTTTAACATAAACTTGGCATCAAAAGTAATTAATATTAATTTAATAGGTACATTTGCATCCGTTAAGAAATAATTATTCTTAGAAAAAGACGATATAAATTTAAATAATCTATGAGAAAACTTGTTATTAGTACATTATTTGTAATGCAAGTGGTTTTTGTTTTCGCACAAACAACGACTGGTGTAACTGGAAAAGTAGTCGATTCAAAAACACAAAAAGCATTACAAAATGTTGTTGTTGAAGTAATTAATTCTAATCTAACTACGCTAACTGATATTCGTGGGAAATTTATTTTCGATGACATGGTGCAGGGAAACCAAGTGATAAAGATCAAGACACAGGGTTATGAGGATCAGCTGCTTCAGGTTGAGATTGAATCAGGAAAAATACTTGATTTAGGATCAATATTATTAGCTGAAGATCAAACACAAGAACTACAGCTTGCTTTAATAACAATTACGGAGAATGATCTCGGGGATGACAATAGTGGCTCTGAAACCACTGCGGGTTTGTTGCAAGCGAGTCGTGATGTATTTCAACAAGCGGCTGCCTTCAATTGGGGCCAATCTCGTTTTAGAATCCGTGGCCTAGATAACGAATACGGAATCACAATGATTAACGGTGTTATCATGAATAAGATATACGATGGGCGACCACAATGGGGTAACTGGGGCGGACTTAATGACGCCACTAGAAATCAAGAATTTACAATGGGGACAGCGCCTTCAGATTACACTTTTGGAGGAATATTAGGGACTCAGGAAATAAACACAAGAGCCTCTATTTACAGAAAAGGATCAAGAGTTTCTTTTTCGGGAACAAACACCAATTATACCTGGCGAACGATGGCAACACATGCTTCAGGAATGAATACTAATGGTTGGGCATTTGTTGTTTCGGCTTCTGCAAGAGGTGCGAGAGAGGGATATTTTGAGGGCACAGATTACGACTCTAAATCACTTTTTGCAAGTGTAGAAAAAAAATTCAATGACCATCACTCTTTAAACTTTACTTCGATATACTCTGAAAATAGTCGAGGTAGAAATTCTCCTAACACGGACGAAGTAACAAGATTGGCTGGTGAGAAATACAATTCTTATTGGGGTTGGTTTGATGGGCGTAAAAGAAATTCTCGAGATCGTGATGTCAATGAACCTATCTTAATGCTTTCGCACTACTGGAAAATCAATGACAACACATCAATTACGACCAACTTAACACATCAATTTGGAAGAATTGGTAATAGCAGACTTGACTTTCAAGGGGTAGCTAACCCAGACCCAACTTATTACAGAAATTTACCAAGTTTCTACACTTCTGCATATAATCCTGACGATTACACCGATTTCTTGGGTGATGATCCGGAAAATGTGGCCAACGGTATTGCCGCTGCTGCCAACTTTAGAGCAAACCGACAAATTAATTGGGATAAGCTATATCAAGCCAATCAAACTTCTGACGGTCACAGTGCATACATTTTGTATGAAGACCGAACAGATGATAAAGTATGGACTGCAAATTCATTTATCAGTTCCAAACTCGCTGACAACATCAATATGAATGGTGGTGTTACATACAGAAGTTTGAGATCACATAATTTTCAAAATCTATTAGATCTTTTGGGAGGTAAGTTCTTCGAAGATTATGATAACTTTCAAGTTGGTGATGAGCAACAAACGGACTTAAATAACCCAAATAGAAGAGTTGTGGAAGGAGACACTTTCGGTTACAACTATAATCTTTATGCTAATACTATTGATGCGTTCACTCAGTTTAAATTTACCTACAAAAAGATAGACTTTTACCTTGGTCAGTCTTTTGCCAGAACAGAGTATCAGAGAGAAGGGTTGTACAGAAATGGTTTGTATCCTACAAATTCATTCGGAAAAAGTGATAAGTATATTTATGAAACTTTTGGTTTTAAGGGTGGTTTGACATATAAAATCACTGGAAGACACTTTCTTGGTTTTAATGCAGCATACATGACAAAAGCGCCAACTTTAAGAAATGTGTTTCCTAATGCTCGACTCAACAATAATGCGCTTGAGGGGCTTGGTCCTGAAAACATCACGAGTTTAGATGCCAGTTATATTGTAAAGGCGCCTAAATTTAAAGCCAGATTTACGGCTTTTTATACGAACATTAAAAACGCAACAGAGACATCATTCTTCTTTGGAGAAGGTATTTTTGACGACGATAACGGAGATGGAGGAGATGCTTTTGTGGCAGAGACTGTCTCTAATATCGAAAAAAGGAATATTGGATTAGAGCTCGGTATGGAGTACAATTTGTCCTCCACAATAAAACTGACACTTGCAGGTGCTTATGGAGAATATATCTTCAACAATAATCCAAACGTAAGCCTAAACAATGACAATTTAGCTTCGCCTACCAATACAAATCCCGTAACTGATTTTGGGAAAGCTTATCTGAAAGGATACAGAGTTTCTGGTGGTCCGCAAACTGCGGCTTCTTTTGGAATTGAATATCGAGATCCTAAGTTCTGGTGGATAGGAGCAAACGCCAATTATCTTGCAAACAATTATCTAGACGTTTCTTCTCTTTTGAGAACCAACAACTTTTATAAGAATCCAGGTGATCTCGAAGGGCTTCCGTTCCCAGAAGCTTCAACTGAACGAGCAGATCAATTGTTAAAGCAAGAAAAATTTAGTGATGTCACTTTGGTAAATCTAACCGGTGGTAAATCTTGGAGAATTAAAGGGAAGACAATAGGTTTCTTTGCATCGGTAAATAACGTGTTTGACGTATTATACAAAACAGGAGGTTTTGAACAAACCAGAAACGCCAACTTTAGAGAGGTAAATCAAGATGTTTCTAGCGGTACTCCTGCTTTTGCTCCAAAATATTTCTTCGCTTTTGGCAGAACATTCTTCGTTAATCTTTATGTTAACTTTTAAAAATTTAGCTATGAAAAAATTTAGTATTATCTTTAGTAGTATCGCGTTATTGGCGACTTCCTTGGGCTGTGCGCCTGAAGATGACATCGAAAACCCAGCGATTGTGCCATTCGCTTTTTATCAGGACTTCACTAGTAATACCCAAGATGGTCAGGACATTGATATTGCTGGTTGGACAAATTATGCCGAAGCAGGAACTGTTAAGTGGAAACAAGGAATTTTCAGTGGAACAAAGTATGCTGAGTTTTCAGGTTACCAATCAGGGCAGGCTTCTAATATTGGTTGGTTAATTTCCCCTGCTATCAATATGGACTTGCAGGTCAATGAAAAATTGGCTTTTGATGTTGCTCAAGCATATGTTGGTAGCAGTTCAAACTCTATTGAACTTTTTGTTTCAAAAAACTTTGATGGTGTGAATGTTTTGGATGCTACATGGAGGTCTATTCCTTTCAACAAGCCGCCTTTGAACTTTGATTCTAATTTCGATTTCTTTAGTTCCGGAATTATAGACTTGTCAGAATATACAGGATCTATATACCTCGCTTTCAAAGTCAAAAGTTCTGGGACTAATTTTTCTCTAGACGGAACCTACACAATTGACAATATTCGTATTTTTAACCAAAAGTAAACCGTACCATGAAAAATATGTTTTTTAAATCATCCTTAATCCTAGCTTTGACTGTCGGTTTACTTTCCGGTTGTGCAAATAGTGATTATTACACTACTCCTGAATCGACTCTAACTACCTTCGAATTTACGACTAACGCGACTGTTGCGGAGATTAATAATGCAGCAACCGCGGCACCTGTTCTTTATACGGAAGACAAAATTATTGAAGCCTATGTCACTTCCAGTGATGAAAAAGGAACGTTTTATAAGTCAATTTCGTTTCAGTCTATTCCGACTGATGGTTCTGCACCGATTGGATTTAGTGTCCCAATCAACGTTACTACTCTGTATGGTGAAGGTTTTACTCCAGGAAGGAAAGTATACATTAAATTGAAGGACCTATACGTAGCACGGGTTTATGGCTCCATGCAAATTGGTGCTCTTTTCGAAGGAACAATAGGACGAATTTCGGAATTTGAGTGGAAAAAACATTTGTTTCCCTCTGCTACTGTTTTGAACGAAAATGATTTTGTTAGGCCATTTAGTCTTGCTGACGCCTATTCAGATGTGAATCAAAATACACTTATTGAACTTGA
>CANHBE010000158.1 GCA_947458575.1 Flavobacteriaceae bacterium
GCCCGGTTCCAAATGCACTTGTGTTGTCTTCGATAAACTTCCTAGCATTAATCGCACTTGGGTATGGATTACCGATACAATTCAAATTATTGGTACCCGTCTTTACTATATCGACGGTGAAGTTTCCATTATTTGGCGTACCAATAAATGACGCCTCATAAATTGCAGGTACTACAGGGTCAAAATTCTGTGGCGCTCTAATAATGTATCCTTTTCCAATATCCATAGGTGTTAAAGCGGGAGCGGTAACTGAATTCCAACTATATGTTGTAGTATTAAACCAAAAATACTTATCAACCAAAGTCAATGGTGATAGATTTGCTAAAATTTGCAGGTCTACCGGAGAAGACCAATATGTAAAATCAAATTTACGAACCGGCGTTGTATTCCTTTTATAGGTAATAGAACCTACGTTAACCGTATTATTGACTTGCACCAAACTTGCATTGTTCTCAAAGGTTAGTGTTCCCCCGGAAATCTCAAGACCATTCTCGATAGTCAAAGTATGATTTGGGTTAAAAACGACATTTCCTGAACTGACGTTTACAGAGCAAGCATTCAAATTTCCGGACGAACTGTAATCTCCGTCAAATATGACCGCAGATCCAGATGTCGGTGCGCCGTTCGACCATCCAAAACCATCCCAAGTAGTAGAATTATAAGAAACGGTAATTACATTGCTGAATGCTTCACAAGTTCCATTAATGGCAACTGCTCTATAATATTTGGTGGCGGTCGCGACACCCATTTGAGCCGATGTCAAAGTAGCAGAAGCACTTGTTGGAATATCGATCGGTGTTGTAAAAGCAAAATCCGTAGCATACTGCCATTTTGATATTGAAGTGGTAAATCCAGTTACTGTTAAATCTGACGGCGCACCGTTACACACTGATTGATTACCTGTCGCTGTTCCGCCAACTGCAGCGGGTTGCGCAATAAATGGACCCGCAAAAGCACTTATAACTGCAGGCGTGCAAGTCCCACTCACCACCACATAATAGTAGTATGCTTGACCAGGAATCATACCTACAAAGTTAGAAAGTGGTGTATAGGTTGCTGAATTTGTTGACGGCAGTGTAGTGGCGCCAACAGTACTGGCAATTGTGTTTCTTCTCCAAGAATAGGAAATTCCTGAAGCAGCAGCTGTTACAGTGATGGGTAAAAACGGTTGTCCTTGACAAACTGTTTGCGCTCCTGATGGCGCAGGTTGTACACTAATTGAAGGCGCCGTGTTTCTCGTAAAAGTATAGGTTGTACTTGATCGAGAGCATCCAGTAACTGAATTGGTAATGGAGTACGTAAAGGTAGTCGTCGGTCCAGAATATGGATTACCCGTGCTGTAACTCCCCGTATGGCCGATGGGTGGAGCACTTCCTCCTGTCATTGTAAAAGCGCCTGTCAAACAAGTTGCTAGATTAGTTGCTGTCGGAACTGCTGGCAATGCATTTACAGTTACAGATGGACTACCGCTATTGCCTGTACCGGTTAATCCATTTGCATTTGTTACCGACACAATGGTATACGTTCTGGTATTGGTGGGTGCAATTGGAATATTGGTTCCGCTTACATAATTATTCACCGTAAATGTGGTTACACCATTGGAATATACTACCGTAAAAGGTCCTGCTCCACCTGTAATGGTTACCCTCAAATTTGCCGTTGCTCCCACACAAATTGAAGTTGGTGCAACAGCCGTAATCACTGAAGCTGTTGGTCCTGGAATCAGTGTTCCATTAAAGCTTACATTGTCAAAACGCCAAGTACCTGCTGGATTTGCAACTAATGCTGGCGTTGAAACCTGTCTAAACTGACCAGTTCCTTGGTAATGTGAGGCTAAAAGACGAATTCCAAAATTAGGATTATTATTCGCAGCAGGAATACTACTGAAGTTTACGGCTGTCCTTCTATATTCGTCACCCGTGAGATTGGCTTCAAAACAACCATTCCCATTAATACTTCCGTTGCAAAAAGTCGTGTTTGCTCCTGTCATAGTATATGATAGCCAACTAATTCCGTCGATGGTGTACTGCAATCTCACCGTATTTGAAGCGGTATTAGACCACCTTTGATCCCAAGTAAAACTGATATTTTGATATCCAACAGTGGAGGCATTAAACTTAGCTCCATTGGATTCATTGAAACTTCCTGGGTCAAAGGGCTCAAATGCCCATGCTGTCACACCACTTTGAGCACCGCAACCGCTGCCGGACATTCCGGTTCTAGCTCCAGGGGTAATAGTACCGCCACCTAAATTTACTATTGAGGCACTTCCAGCGCCCACGTTTGGAAGTGGATTACTAGCCGTTCCAAGAAAAGGTTCGAAAGTCCAAGAAGCAATCTGAGCGTTACTACCCAATGCAAGAAACAATAAACCAAATAAAAACGAACAAAATCTTAAATCAAAAAAAGGAGTTGTTTTCATACTGTTTATTCGAATACTAAATATGACTTCTATTTAATTTGCCACAAAGTTAGAAGCAAAAAATCAGGGACTATTTTTGAAAATGTTATGATATAGTAAAATATTTCTACTCAAAAAATCGAAAAGCTTAAGAACTCAATTTCCTTAAATAAATAGCCTACAATCGGGAACTACACGAAGGTTATTAATGTGTTTTCATTATCATATAACTTGGAATTTTTCGCCATTTGATTGGAAAAAATAATTTCATGTTAGGACAGTTTTAAGTTAAAGTTAATATCGATTAAAAACTTTACAATCATATAACTTGACTCTAACTTAAAGGCTCAAGTGTTCTTTTACTTTTGACAAAAAATCTTAACCATGAGAAATAAATTTTTCCTGCTTACATTTATCTCAATTTGCATAATGTCATGCACAGAAGATCGAATCATTGAAGCAAACAAACCCATTGTAATTGATCCGGCAAGTGAACTCGTTTACTATTGGAATTTCAATTCATTAGTTGGAAATGCTACCAATATTCCACCGGATTTCAAAACATCTTCTGCAACAGCCTCGATTACCTATAACGGAACTGGAGCAGGATATATGGACGGTGATACGGGAGGTTATACTATCAACGCAAGAAATAACGATCCGGCAGAGAATCTTTTAAAAGTTAGAAATCCAAGTAATACCAGAAACCTAGTACTCAGTATGCCAACGACTGGCTATAAAAAAGTAGTACTTCAATTTGCGTTATCGCGAAGTAATAATGGAGCGACGATTCAAAATTATAGTTATACTGTCGATGGTGTGAATTTTATTTCAACCGGATTGAGTAAATCGTCTCATAATCCGACTCCTGATCCTGTCGTAGAACTAGTATCACTTGATTTTTCATCGATAGACGCTGCAAATAATAACCCAAATTTCAAAGTAAAAATAGAATTTGCGGGTGATGCTGCTGCAAATCCTACAGGAAACAACCGATTTGACAATGTGACTATAGAAGGAATTCCGCTAATATAATAGATTCCTCAGGCAATATCTATCAAAAAACTACCTCTTTTATGATCTCAAAGCGAAATTTAATGGCTTTCGGAATTGCGATTCTTTCGTTGAGTTGTATCGGCCAAAAATCAACGAAAGTAAAGCCAAACCAGTGGATTAGCACGAAAATTCCAGAACCATCAGACATTTGTATGGATCCCAAAACTGCGAACTTCTTTGTGGTTAGCGATGATGGAATACTCTACGAAACTGACCAAAGTGGAAAAATAAATAGAAAAGTTGTAGAAGAAGATGCTGATTTTGAAGCAGTATATGTTGACGATAATTGGGTTTACGCGGTCAATGAAAAACATCGAAAAGTCTGTATTTACGATCGATTGTCACTGAAGAAAATCCGAACACTAACCGTTCCTTACGGTGGCGGTCGAAATCGCGGTTTTGAAGCATTAACATTCAATTCCTCTACAAAGAAATTTATACTCATTACAGAGAAAGATCCGATTACACTATTTGAGTTAGATTCGAACTTTCAAATTACAAATCAAATCGACTTATCAAAAATAGCACGAGATATATCTGCAGCTTCATTTTATAACGATGCGATTTGGCTGCTTAGCGATGAAGATCGAACTGTTTTTAAACTCGATCCCATTTCATACGAAATCAAGGCAAAATGGCAATTGCCAGTCATTAATCCTGAAGGATTGGCCTTCGATCAAGCAGGTAATGTTCTGATTACTTGTGATGATATGCAACGTATTTACTATTTCAATAAACTTGAAAATTAATTTCATGAGATCAATCATACTTAGCCTTGCAATAGTTGCTATTACTGTAAATGCTCTTGCACAAGTAACCATTTCTAACGGAAAACATGTCCTTGAAATTTCAGGAAGTATTTCTACTTATTATAACGATCGACAGCTCAAATTTGACGAGGAAGACAAACAAAAAAACCGCTTCAAACTTCGTGATGCCCAATTGGATTTGGAAGGTCGAATTGGAAGCAATTATGAATACGATCTCAAGCTGGACTTTGCCGATATGGCTTCCAACAACTCGGGGGCTGAATTAGATCCAGAAAATCCCGGCTTGATGTCAGCCACTTTTAAATACAAAGGATTTGACTTTATGGATATAGAAATGGGTTATGGTAAAGTATACTATTCGCGCAGTTCAATGAATCCATTTAATTATTCTGCTTATTGGCAAAGAGCTGAATTGGTTCGAGGTTCTATTTTTTCTAGAAGAGACGTCGGAGTAACTTTAATGAAAAACTTCTGGAAACAAAGAGCAAACTTATATCTTGGTGCCTATACGGGTTTAGGTGAACTTTCCTTAATTGGCGACAATGATCCGAGTGGACAATTAGAATATATTGGTCGCTTTGATATTTCTTATCCTGCGAGGTACCGTTACAGAGAAATTGACGACAAGATAAGTCCCATTCCGATGTTCTCTGTTGGTGTCAATGGGAGAATTATGAATAAGCGATTGCCGAATGGTGAGTCCTTTCCGGATAATGCCACTAGCGAATATGGCCTTAAAGTTATCGATGGAAAACGGTATGTTTACGGAATGGATGCCTCATTTCAATATATGGGATTCTCTGGCCAATTCGAAATTCATCAAATAAAATCGGAACCGCAAAATGAAAACGATCCGCTTTTTCAAAACCTAACACCCAGACAAACAAGAGGATACGTACTATCTGGTGGATTTATCGCACAAGCCAATTATTTCATCAAGGAATTAAAGACGATTCTATCTGCGCGATACGAAGAACTTGATTTGAATGATTTAGTCCAGGGCAAATCTGAACGATTTTCTACTGCCATTGCGTATCAAATGAATAGCTACAATGCTATGATCAAATTTCAATATTTCAACATTCTAAGAGAAGAAAGCATTGATCCATTGAAGTGGAATGAACAGTTTCGAATCGGAATGCAATTTCAGTTTCGATAAATTTGGACTAGTCAGCAATAATCTTTGCAGTTTTGATTAATTGACCATTTTCTAATAATTCCAGGAAATAAAGTCCACGATCTAAATTTTCTCTTTGCAGGATAATTTCTTTTCCAGATTGGTTTTCAACTACTCGAACCAGCTGACCGAGTGAATTAAAAAGTCTGATTGACGCGTTATTCAAAAATAAGTCAGATTGAATAGAAAGTTCAGAAACAAATGGGTTTGGAGCGAAGCTAACATTCAGCTTGTTTAAATTAAGTTCCGAGGTGCTCAATTCTGCTGAATTTACACAATCCGGATTCCCGAAAATATGAACTCCGTTTTGAAAACTGCATCTGGTCCGAACAATCATACCTCCGCTGGAAGAACAAACATTATACATACTGTAATCCGGATAAAACGGATGCTTATCGCTTCCCACGCCTTCAATCCAAACTTGGGTAAGATGTTCACCACAATACTCCTCGACACTGGTTAGTGTTATCTTTTTTCTCGAGCCACCATTCACAGATACGTAATCGACAGTAGCCGTAAAGGTATAACCGTATTGAAATATCGTGCCTGAATTTTCTAGACTAAAGTCATACAATAACCTTTCGACACCATCAACAATTTTGTACACTTTTCGCTCGGCGACATCTTCTCGCAGATACACTTCATGTATCAATTCATAATATCCATCATAGCTTGGAAAAGGGTCAAGAAATTTTTGATAGGTATGTTGTCCAATTGCGACATTAACTCCGCGCTCAATGA
>CANHBE010000159.1 GCA_947458575.1 Flavobacteriaceae bacterium
GCCGGTGGATTAGGAAGTTTTGATCCTAGAAAACCACCCATCGAAAACATCGAATTTTACGAGGACAAAGGCGTTGAATATTTTGTAAAAGATCCGGAACAGTTTCGCAATAAAAACATTGTCATTGCCGGCGGCGGAGATTCTGCACTCGATTGGAGTATTTTCTTAGCCGATGTGGCAGCGAAAGTCACTTTAATTCATCGTAGAAATGAATTTCGAGGCGCTTTAGACTCAGTTGAAAAAGTACAAGAGTTCAAGAAATTGGGATTGATTAATCTCATCACGCCGGCAGAAGTGATTCAATTACATGGCAATGAAAAACTAGAAGCTCTGACAATTGACTGTGACGGTAGACAAGAACGAATAAATACAGATTATTTTATTCCGCTTTTTGGATTGTCACCCAAGTTAGGAGCAATTGCAGATTGGGGACTTGAAATCGAAAAGAATGCCATCGTGGTCAATAATGCGCTTGACTATCAAACCAATATTCCCGGAATTTACGCCATTGGAGATGTCAACACCTATCCGGGAAAACTGAAACTCATTTTGTGCGGATTTCATGAAGCAACACTAATGTGTCAAAGTATCTACCAACGAATGAATCCGGGTAAGAAATATGTTTTAAAATACACAACAGTTTCCGGCGTAGATGGTTTTGATGGAACACGAAAAGAAGCAGAAAAAGCGGTAGTAAAATCGATTGATTAAATTTTTTAGATTTGCTTGATGGATAATATACGAATGGATAGGAGCATTGTGTCAAAATCTTCATTTGAAGATGCAGATGATCATGTTACTTTCTACATGGACAAAACGCCTATTGAAAGATTAAACTTTGCCTGCGATATTATCAATTCTATTTTCAATTCTAGTCCAGATCAAAAGGTAGATAAAACTGTTTTTTCATCAAGAAAATATGCCTAACTTATTCAATGTTGATTTTTTAGAATTCTTGGAACTTTTAAGTAAGCACAATGTAGATTACTTATTAGTAGGTGGTTATGGGGTAATTCTTCATGGGTATGGAAGAAGTACGGGTGCTATGGATTTATGGGTTAAACAAACGCCAGAGAATTATTTTAAACTAAAAGAAGCCTACAAAGATTTTGGGGCACCAATTTTTCCAATAGATGATTTTAGTAGTGAAAAATTTGATGTTTGGAGTATTGGTATTGAACCAAGGAAAATAGAAATACTTACCAAAGTCAGTGGATTACAATTTGAACATAGTATTAAGAATTGCAATTGGCTAGAGATAGAAAAAATAACAGTTCCGTATATTGATTTTGATGATTTAATTAAGAATAAAACTGCCTCAGGAAGATTGAAAGATTTGTTAGACATTGAACAATTGAATAAGAAAAAAAAGAACTAATGGCGATAGATATTTCCGTCAGAATTACCGATAGGGATGGCATCACTCACGAAGTGCAAGCCCCAACCGATATGAACCTAAACATCATGGAAATTGTACGTATGTATGAGCTGGCTCCGGAAGGCACGATCGGAATTTGCGGCGGTATGGCCATGTGTGCTTCTTGCCAATGTTATGTGTTAAATGAGGTCCTTACTACTGAACGCAATGACGACGAAGAAGCAATGCTCTCCGAGGCTTGTAATGTAAAACCCAATAGCCGATTGGGTTGTCAAATTCATATAACAGAGGATTTGGATGGCTTAGCTATTGAACTAGCACCCGAGTCCTAATGTTTTTTGAAGATTAAAATCGTTATCTCAAACGCGGGAGAATTCCTTTTCCCCTATCTTCTAATTTTCCAAACATATCAGTCGGAATCTTCAACAACATTTCTGTATTTTGGATTGAAATAGTCTCAAACTGGAAGATAAAGTATTTTTTATGTTGGTATGTTATTCGAAATAAACGGAAGCAAAATAGATATATGCGCTGCGGTTCAGAAAATCATGATTTTCGAATTTTGATAAAGTCTTATCTATTCAATACCATTATTAAAAATAGAATTTATTATTTTTTCAATGTTTTAATAAATTGTTATGATATTATCAAGTAAATTTTAACTTTGGTGTATTAAAAACGCAAAAAAATGAAAAAAATAATCGCAATACTGCTCTTTTGCCTTACAGTTGTTGGTCATGCGCAATCATTGCCAAGCGAAATGTACTATTCAACAGATGGGAAAATTCTATATACCGGAAATCCGATTCAAACTGGATTGTATGATAAGAATACGGTCAAAGATGTCTACTTGAATTTTGCACAACCTAATTATTGGACGCAATTAACAAGTAATTACGCCTCAGAAACCAACATCGAAGCCACCTTAACTTATGATGGTGCAGTCTATCCCGGGGTTGGTGTTCGATTTCGCGGAAATACATCCTATTCTCAGATTGGCACATCACAGAAAAAGTCATTCGGGGTTGACATGGATTTCATAGATCCTACTCAAAAGCTTCTTGGATATACCAGCCTAAAATTCAACAATGCACACCAAGACGCATCCTTTATGCGTGAAGTATTATACTGCAGAATGGCGCGAAGATATAACCCGATTGCCAAGGCCAATTTTATTCACTTATACATTAACAATCAAGATTGGGGATTATATCCCAACATTCAAGGATTAGATAAAGCCTATCTGGAAGATTGGTTTTTATCCAATAATGGTGCATTTTTTAGGGCAAATCCACCAACTGCAGGTCCAGGTGGCGGAGGTCCAAACTGGGGAGACGGAACAGCAGGAATGAACTACTTAGGACAAAATATAGCATCGTATCAAAACTACTACACTTTAAAGTCAAATGATGTGGTGCTCGATCCTTGGCAAAAGTTAATCGACGCAACGCAATCGTTAAGTACTGCTATAGCGGGAAATGTTGAAAGCGTTAAAAGTAAAATAGATGTCGATAAGGTGCTGTGGCATTTGGCCTGTGAAAACATCTTTACTGATGACGATAGTTATATCATGAAAGGAAAAATGGATTATATGGCCTATTACGAACCAGAGACAGGTCGAATGACCTCCCTAGAATATGATGGAAATTCAACTTTTACCAATAATGCGGCGACAAGTGCAAACTGGGGACCTTTTAAAAACGCCTCGAATGTAAATTATCCTTTGCTGAATAAGTTGCTCAACATTCCTGAATGGAGACAACGCTATTTAGCGCATTATCGAACCATCTTAAACGAAACTTTTACGACGACAAATGCAAATGCATTGGTAGATGAAATGCATAACCAAATCAGTGGTCTCGTTGCTGCCGATCCAAAAAAATTATACACTACAACGCAGTACAATACAGAATACAACGCCTTAAAAACATTTGTAAATAACAGGCGAAATTATTTGCTCTCCAATGCCGAGGTTGCGCAGGTTGGTCCTGCAATTACTTCTGCAAGATTCTATAATGCAAATCTTCAGGAATATATCGAACCGGTTGCTGATGAGGTAGCAAATATCAAAGCTGTGGTTTCTTCCACCTCAGGAATAAATGCGGTATATCTTTATTACGGTTCAGGAGTAGTTGGTAATTTTACAAAGATTCAAATGTTTGATGATGGCGCACATAATGACGATGCGGCAAATGATGGAATCTTTGGAGCACAAATACCCGGACAAATAGCTGGAACTTTTATGCGATATTACGTTGAAGCGATTGCCAATAATACGGCACGTTCTGCGTCTTATTTACCAGCTGGTGCGGAGCATGATATTTTCGTTTATAGAGTCGGACAAGTTTTAGGAGCAAACGGCGTGGTGATCAATGAAATAATGGCTCAAAACAATACAACGATTGCCGACGAAGTAGGAGATTTTGAAGATTGGATCGAATTGTATAACAACAATGATTTTGAGGTTGATCTTGGCGGTTATTACCTGACTGATACTGCTTCATCGCTGGTCAAATGGCAGATTCCGGCGGGAACCATTATTCCTGCCAATGATTATTTGATTGTCTGGGCTGATAACGAAGCGGCGGATGGTCCGATGCATGCAAGTTTCAAATTGGCTGCGGAAGGCGAATCTGTATTGCTGTCGAATCCAAACTTGCTGCTTGTGGATCAAGTTACGTACGATGCACAAACGGTCGATATGGGATTGGCTCGTGTTCCCAATGGAACAGGAAGTTTTGTAATTCAGTCGCCAACATGGAAGAGCAATAATGAAAGTTCAATGGCAACATCCGATTTTGAGGTTGACAATAGCGAGTTTACAATTTATCCTAATCCAGCTTCTTCCTATTTCAATTTGAGTGTTGGAACTAATTTAGTTGGAAAATCCATACAAATCTTCAATAGTTTGGGTCAGTCAATTTCAAACATGAAAGCCGAAAGCGAAATGGAAGTTGTTATTTCAAATTATCCCTCGGGTGTTTACTTTGTGAAGTGTGGAAATATGACAAAAAAAGTAGTCATTAATTAGCCATGAGTTCTCAAAGTCGTCTTCTGTAACGTGAAGGAAAATTGGAAATGAAGATTTAATTGAGAAACCTTTTTTTGTCAATCAACTAAAGTTGAAATAGCCTTCGGTAAAATTCGCTCGACAAATTTTGTGTATGCCAATTCAGATGGATGCAACCCATCATTAGCTACCAATTCCGGTTGCGAAAGTCCCATTCGAGTAATGTCAGTTATGTTTACGAATGTGATGCCATTCTCGGAGCAATAATTTTGCGCAAACGCATTATATTGATCAATACCTGTAGAAATGTTTACGGCTCCTTGGCCGAAAGGTGTGTAGGCGTAATCCGGAATAGAAACGACAATCAAATTACCCTTGTCACCTTTTGCTAGCGCAATGGCTTTATTAACTAAAAGGGGAAATTCCGTTTCATAAACCGAAAACGGTCTGTTTTGATATTGGTTGTTCACACCAATCAACAGTGTCACAAGGTCGAAGTTGGTCGATGGATTCAGCAAATTTATTTCAGAAATCAAGTTGGTTGTCGTCCAACCGGTTTTAGCAATGACTTGTAACAAAAAAGGGTTGTTTGGATAAGTCGCCTCAATAGATGTTTTCAACTGCTCAGGGAATCTACAAGTGGTGCAAACGCTTTGCCCAATAGTGTAACTGTCGCCCAAAGCCAAATAATTGACTTGCTTAGGAAGATTTGGTAAAACTAAAGGGTCATCTTGTTGGCATGTGGAAAACGAAAATGCAAATAGTATAAGTACTAAGATGATTAATTGTTTTTTCATAGCTAACCTTAGTGTTCAAATGCGAAAATAAGAAAAGCTCCTTGTCAACAAGAAGCTTCTCCATTTTTTATTATTAATTTACCAGTTGTTAATCCTACTTGAAAGCCGGAATCCCTGTGATATCCGCACCAGTAATCAACAAGTGAATGTCGTGCGTACCTTCATAAGTAATCACACTTTCCAAGTTCATACTATGACGCATAATCGAGTAATCACCTGTGATTCCCATTCCACCTAAAATCTGTCTGGCTTCTCTGGCAATGTTAATAGCCATGTCCACATTATTTCTTTTCGCCATCGAGATTTGAGCAGTGGTCGCTTTACCTTCATTTCTCAAAACCCCTAATCTCCAGGTGAGCAATTGCGCTTTGGTAATTTCAGTAATCATTTCAGCCAATTTCTTTTGTTGTAACTGAAAAGAAGCAATCGGTTTGTCAAACTGAATTCTTTCTTTAGCATAACGCAAAGCGGTGTCGTAACAATCCATCGCAGCACCAATCGCACCCCAAGCGATGCCATATCGAGCCGAATCTAAACACTGCATTGGCGCACCCAATCCAGATTTTCCTGGCATTAAGTTTTCTTTTGGCACTTTCACATTATTGAAAACCAATTCGCCGGTAGCCGAAGCACGAAGCGACCATTTGTTGTGCGTTTCCGGAGTGCTAAAACCTTCCATGCCACGTTCTACGATGAGACCGTGAATTCGTCCTTCTTCATTTTTTGCCCAAACCACCGCAATGTCTGCAAATGGCGCATTTGATATCCACATTTTGGCACCGTTCAACAAATAATGATCACCCATATCTTTGAAATTGGTCACCATACCACTTGGATTCGAACCGAAATCAGGCTCTGTCAATCCAAAACAACCCATAAATTCACCGGTGGCTAATTTGGGTAAATATTTTTTACGTTGTTCTTCGGTACCGAATTTCCAAATCGGATA
>CANHBE010000160.1 GCA_947458575.1 Flavobacteriaceae bacterium
CTCGACCCAAGTATTTCCAAATCCGACCACGACAAATTCCGTTCAAATTTCTGCCACAATACCCATTGAATCCATTTCCTTAATTAGTATCAATGGGCAATTAATCAAAACCATTACAAATCCCGTTGCTGTTCAAAATGTTTACACATTAGACCAACTTACCCAAGGATTTTACCTCTTGAGAATTACATCCGGCGAGTTTTCGACTACAAAAAAATTGATAGTCGAATAGCTTGATCGTTATACTGAAGCGACATGATTGGTGAGAATAGATTTTCTCATCGAGGTAGAACAAAAGTTAATTTCTCAAGTGTTCCAAAAAAACATCCTAGATTTGCGCATTCAAGGAACCATATGAAAATCACACTTTTTGCTTTTTTAGTACTTATTGTCAATCAAATAGCAGCACAACCGGGAAGTCCGGCCGCTCCCTATTATGATGGCTTTGATTTTAGTCTGTCGGGCATCAACTTAAGGAATGCTTTAAGTAACAAAGTAACAGACATGCATATTGTTTTTTTAACCTATCAAGATGCGGAAGATGCCATTAAGTTGGTAGACCGCGATCCTGAAGACCTTACTAATCGCAATCTGTTGTTGGTATACGGATTTAGTCCAAATATTTGTCCACAGGAGACAATTGACTTTACCGATCATAGAAGACGGAATCGTTTTGACGATGGTACTGCAAGCTGCCAATGGAATCGAGAGCATACATACCCAAGATCATTAGGCACACCGGATTTAGGCCTAGACGGACCAGGTGCAGATGTGCATCATCTTCGTGCAGCGGACGTAAACAGAAATGCAAATCGTGGCAATATCAAATTTGGTCCAGGTTCCGGAAACTCTGGGCTGAACAATAGCCTCTGGTATCCTGGTGATGAATGGAAAGGCGATATTGCGCGAATGATGATGTATATGTACTTGCGGTATGGTAATCAATGTCTTCCGAAAAATGTATGTGTTGGTAATTTGGTGAGCAATGACAACAATATGGTTGATCTTCTTTTGACATGGAACGCCGAAGATCCGGTTTCGACCATCGAAGATAGACGCAATTCATATATGGGCAACACCGCTAATTTTTATGCGCAAGGCAATAGAAATCCTTTTATTGACAATCCTTATTTAGCAACGCTAATTTGGGGCGGAACTCCTGCCGAAAACCGTTGGCCAAATTTATCAACTACAACCGGTGCGGATTTGTTTAGCACTGTGACCGTTTATCCGAATCCGACCCAGAATAATCAAGTCAATATCTCGTCAGAAGTTCCTTTTGATTCTATTCAACTCCTAAATACGAATGGTCAAATGATTCTCGAGTATATAAAACCAACTGCATCCAGCAATACTTACACACTATCTAATTTACCAAAAGGTTTTTACTTTCTTAAATTAGATACTCAAACACAAACGACGACGAGAAAGTTAATTGTGAATTAGTTCTCATCGGAATCTTTTCACCAAAAAAATAGCCACGAATACACATTTTTAAATTTGTGCATTCGTGGCTTTTTTATTAAAAACCCAGCGAATTAATCGTTCATCGAAATCAAAAACTCTTCGTTGTTTCTTGTTTTCTTGAAACGATCGTTGATAAAATCCATCGCCTCAACCGGATTCATGTCAGAAAGATACTTTCTCATAATCCACATGCGCTGTAATGTTTTCTCATCCAATAATAGGTCATCACGACGCGTACTTGAAGAAGTCAAATCAATAGCAGGGAATATTCGTTTGTTGGCAATCTTACGATCTAATTGGAGTTCCATATTACCTGTTCCTTTAAATTCTTCGAAGATTACTTCATCCATTTTCGAACCGGTCTCTGTTAATGCAGTTGCAATGATACTCAATGAACCGCCGTTTTCAACATTACGCGCTGCACCAAAGAATCTCTTGGGTTTTTGCAAGGCATTGGCATCAACTCCACCACTCAGTACTTTACCTGACGCTGGTTGAACCGTGTTGTACGCTCTTGCCAAACGAGTAATCGAATCCAAAAGAATCACGACATCATGACCGCATTCAACTAATCGTTTCGCTTTTTCCAAAACTATGTTGGCAATTTTCACATGCTCCTGTGGTTCACGGTCAAAAGTTGAAGCGATCACTTCTCCCCTTACCGAACGTTGCATGTCGGTTACTTCCTCAGGACGTTCGTCAATGAGCAAAACCAACAGATATACTTCTGGATGATTTGCCGCAATTGCATTGGCTATGTCCTTGAGCAACATGGTCTTTCCTGTCTTGGGCTGTGCCACGATCATGCCTCGTTGTCCTTTTCCAATCGGTGAAAACAAATCAATAATACGAGTAGAAATTGAACTTCCTTTCTCAGCTATTTTAAATTTCTCTGTAGGGAAAACCGGCGTTAAATGTTCAAAAGAAACACGATCTCTAACGACCTGAGGATCATGACCATTAATTTTCAAAACACGAACCAAAGGAAAAAACTTCTCTCCTTCTTTGGGAGGACGAACAACCCCTTTTACAGTATCACCTGTCTTGAGACCAAATAATCTGATTTGAGAAGTCGATAAATAAATATCATCCGGAGACGCTAAATAATTATAATCTGAAGAACGAAGAAAACCATAACCGTCAGGCATCATCTCTAAAACACCTTCGCTTTCAATGATTCCGTCAAACTCAAAATCAGCATCTCTGAAATTGTTCTTCTTGTTCTTGAAATTGGGATTCTGGTTGTTGTTTTGATTGGAATTCCCATTCGCATTGGGATTCTGATTTGGATTATTTGCTTTGTGCGTTTGGTTGGTGTGAGCAACTTTTTCTTCTGGTAAAGACTCCGTTGGTTCCGCGACCTGATCTACGTTGTCATTTTGAGCCATCGCATCTGGAACAGTTTCGTATGCTTTCTTGCTCTTCTCAGCCACTCTTCTTTCGAAATCTTGTTTTTTGAACTTGCCCGGTTTTGGATCTTTTTGTGCTGATTTTTCTGCAACTTCCGGAACACTAACTTCATTTTGCGAGCCAGACGAATCCTCTTCGGAGAACAAATTTGCTGGTTTGATGAGTGTAGGCTTCTTTTCTTCTCCTATTCTCGCTCTTTTACCTTTATCAGATGTTTTTTCTTGTGATGTCGTCTTTTTACCATCGGATTCACTTGCAGCCTGCTGCTCCATGATGAGTCCAATGAGTGCTTCTTTTTTGACACCGTGGTATTTTATTGTTTTAGCTAGTTTAGCAATTTCTTGAAGCTCAGGCAGCTTCATTTCCTTTAATACAGAAATATCAAACATGAATGTTTTGTAAATTTTAGTTGATTTGGATTTTCAAAAAAATGTAGAGTAAATAATAAGCGGACAATGGGTCGTAAAATGAAGTAGTTACGATTATGTTGTGCAATAATACAAATAATAATTTATCAGGCAATAGTATTTTTAAAAAAGAAAATATATTTTTGTCAGGAATTTCAACAAAAAATGATTCAACGAATACAAACGGTTTATCTGATTTTAGCGTTCCTTGTAACGGGAGTTTTGCCTTTTGTATTTCCATTGTGGACCATGAATAATGGAACTAAGGAATTGTTTATGAGCAATCAACTCTATTCCGTTCTCTTTGGTTTGAGTACATCGCTATCTTTGTTGAGCATATTATTCTATAAAAAAAGACAAAATCAGTTTGTTTTAGGCAGACTGAATATCATTTTAAATTTAATTTTATTAGGCTTATTTGTATATCGTTCGCTAAATTTATCTGGAGAAACTATAACTGTTTCTGAGAAGGGTATTGGGATGTTTCTACCGATTATTGCTATCGTTTTTGTAGTATTGGCCAACAAAGCCATACAGAAGGATGAAAATCTCGTAAAATCTGTGGATCGATTGAGATAAACCTATAAACTTAGTTTATTTAGTGCGAAGAAAAACCTGGACAAATGTTCGGGTTTTTTTTCGTTTCAGACTTAGAGAAGACTGCTTCGCTACATGAAAAAATACACGCTTTTGCACACATCACCTTGCCGCTTTCTCCTTGCCTCTAATCTCTATTTCTTTCCCAATTCTACAATCTCCAAATCCGTAATGTTGTCTCCATTAATGACAAATCGCAACATCGTGCGCACTTGATGAAATCCACTTTTACCGGCCGCACCGGGATTCATATGCAACAGGTTGAGCTTCTTGTCAAATATCACTTTCAAAATATGAGAATGACCACAGATAAACAGTTTTGGCGGATTCTGCCTCAGTTGTTCACGAATAGTAGGGCTATATTTTTCTGGATAACCACCAATGTGTGTTATCCAAACATCAACTCCTTCACAGAAGAAGCGATTGTGCAACGGAAATTCAATACGCGCCTTATCATCGTCGATATTGCCAAAAACCGCCCGTAAAGGTCTATGCTGCTTAATCGTGTCGGTAACTGCGAGATTTCCGATATCGCCTGCATGCCAAACTTCATCGGCTTGATCAACATATTTTAATATGACCTCGTCAATGTGACCGTGCGTGTCGGAAAGTAAAAGGATTTTTCTCATTCAACACCTTTTTTCGGAGCTATTTACTTCGTCAGTTTGCTCTTTTGGAGCTTGGGTCCCGCTGTCATTCCAATCTTTTTTGTTTTTCGTCACCCCGAGCGCAGTCAATGGGCTTCTCGTAAAAAACAAAAAAGGATTTTCCCTTCCATCGGGGCTAGGGTTTGCGGTAAAAATAAACATTCTCATTCCAAATAAAAAATCATCGCACCACATTGCATCATCACATCATCGCATGAAATTTAAGAACGCCAAATTAACATTTACTTACCATTCCCATTTTCAAAATCAATTCTATTAATAAGTATATTTGCACCCGACTAGCAACTATCCAAAATTCGGAATTTAACTTCGCTCTGTTCGGCTAAGCCTCGTGTGGAACTTGGAATTTGGATTTTGGAATTTGGATTTTGGAATTTGACATTACAACTATCTATTTCTAACCCACAACTGACAACCGGCAACTCTCTTGATGCGTTACTTTATTAAATTTTCATATAACGGAACAAATTATCACGGTTGGCAATCGCAACCTAACGCGGTAACTGTGCAAGAAACCTTAACCAAAGCTGTTTCAACTATATTGAATTCGCCGATTGAACTAATGGGCGCCGGCAGAACCGACACAGGCGTTCATGCGAAGATTATGTATGCTCATTTCGATACAGAAGCGCCAATCCAAGTGGAGAACGTAGTTCACAAACTCAATTCCTTTCTTCCGAAAGACATCGCTATCTATGATATTATCTTGGTTGATGATCAAGCGCACGCCCGATTTGATGCTAAAAAACGAACATATGAATATCATATTCACAATACGAAAGATCCGTTTTTGACAGACCTTAGTTGGTATTACAATGCTAAGCTCGATACGAATGCTATGAATGAAGCGGCAAAATTACTTTTATTTCACACTGATTTTGAGTGTTTTTCAAAGGTCAATACTGATGTCAATACTTTTAATTGCAAGGTGACACTGGCACAATGGGTACAAGTTGAAAATAAGCTTATTTTTACCATCTCGGCGGATCGTTTTTTGCGCAATATGGTTAGAGCGATCGTGGGGACTTTAATTAATGTCGGGTTGCACAAAATCACAATAGACCAGTTTAAATCCATTCTAGAAAGTAAAAATAGAAGTGAAGCGGGATTTTCGGTACCTGCCCACGGTTTGTATTTAACCGAAGTAGTATATGATTACGTATAACCCTAGCCCTGATGGCAGTGGCATCCTTTTTATGCTGAACTTGTTTCAGAATCTTCGGGAGATGACCACTTCATCAAAATAATTGAAAGATGCTGAAACGAGTTCAGCATAAAAAGATAAAACGGACAGCAGGAATAGCTCATAAAGGACAAGACGTCAGCGCCTCAGTCCCTTCAAAACTCAAAAAATGACACGAGCAAAGCGACTGCATGAGACCTTTAAAAAACAAATAGTATTCTTCGAATGACACGAGCAAAGCGACTGCATGAGACCTTTAAAAAACAAATAGTATTCTTCGAATGACACGAGCAAAGCGACTGCATGAGACCTTTAAAAAACAAATAGTATTTTTCGAATGACACGAGCGAAGCGACTGCATGAGACCTTTAAAATACAAATATTAAACTTCGAATGA
>CANHBE010000161.1 GCA_947458575.1 Flavobacteriaceae bacterium
CAAGTCAACGCGATGAAATCCCATTACAAAAAATCCTTTTTTCTGTTACTCTCCTTATTATTCGTTTGTGCTTGTTCAAGTGATGACAAAAATAACGCACTTAAGAATCCAGTTGATGCTCGACCCACAGTTCCAATTACAGCTGGTGAAGTACAAATCGGAACTCAAATCTGGATGACCAAGAACCTAAACGTCAGCAGTTATCGCAACGGCGACCCAATTCCACAAGTGACTGATGTGAATGAATGGGCAAGCTTAACTACAGGTGCATGGTGCTATTATGAGAATAATTCAAATTACGGCAAAGTCTATGGCAAGCTTTATAATTGGTATGCTGTGAATGACCCACGTGGTTTAGCCCCCCTAGGGTATCATGTGCCGAGTGATGCAGAATGGGATACATTAATTACTTTTCTTGGCGGTATGACTGTTGCCGGAGGAAAATTGAAAGCTACTACAAGATGGACTTCTCCTAATACTGGTGCTAGCAATAGTAGTGGTTTTTCGGGACTCCCGGGAGGCTTTAGACGTTTTTTTGGTTACTTTAACGCTATTGGTGTCGAAGGTCAATGGTGGAGCACCACGGAGTTCGATTCTGATAATGCTTATTTTCGTATGCTTGGATATACTGACCAATTTATGTTTAGGTCTGCCGATTTCAAGATTGGAGGTCTTTCTGTTCGCTGCCTTAAAGATTAGTTTTTTTATTTGTAATTGGTTCGCGTGAGGGATAGCAGCGGTAGCCCACAGCCGCGCAGTGCAACGAAGCGGCGAGGACTATAGCGAATAGCCCGACGGCTCACCACAAGCTCATGAAAAAGTAAAATCTTCTTGAGCCGGCACGCCACAATAAAACTAAGTATTGATCTCCAAATCTTTAATATAATCCTGATACTCGTAAAAGAAATATTCCATTGCAGTCATTTTTTCATTAAAAAAACTGAAAATATTATCCCAAGTATTGCGATTGCTAACACTAACATTGAGTTGCTCCACCCAAATGCGGCTGATGGTCTTGCCGTTTTCGAGATAGAAATTTCTTTCGTAAATTAAATCTTTCAGGTAGTCTTCTTCTAAAATGGTTTTGAGTGATTCGATTTTCTCGAAATAGATTTTGCGAAGTTGTTCATCGCGTGGTTCTATATCAATCATGACTTGGGCCTTTTTGTTGTCGACAAAAAACTTGAATGAGAAATCCTTTATCTTAGTATCGTATAACAACCATTTGCGCGGATAGGCTTCGGCAAAAGCAACCCAGAATTCTTGCCTTAACCGTTGATTTTCTTGTTTGGAGTACATCTTGAGTAGTGAATTTTTGTAAATTCGTATGAATTAGCATTTAAAAGCCGCACAAAAATACACTTTGTCATGGATTTTCGAGACTTTCTTCATTGTATTCCCCAACTTCAACAGGAAGTACTGCCTGGCGATCATGCGCATGATATTATGTCGCCTCCGGAAAGAAGAGATTTGATTAAATCTATTGACTTTACCCAAAACCAACCGCGCAAGGCTGCGGTATTAATGCTTTTATATCCCAAATATAACAGAACGCACCTCGTCTTGATTGAGCGGAATTCCTACCCTGGCGTGCATTCTTCGCAAATCGCTTTTCCTGGAGGAAAGGTAGAGCCCGACGATCAAAGTCACGAGCATACTGCCTTAAGAGAAACGCACGAGGAAGTTGGTATTGCGCCAAATAAAGTAAATATTGTTCGGCCTTTTAGTGAAGTTTATATTCCACCGAGTAATTTTATGGTTTATCCTTACCTAGGTTACAGTGTAGAAGAATTAAATTTTACACCTGATCCTGAAGAAGTTGCCGGTATCATTGAGTTTCCGCTTGTTCAGTTTCTAGACGATCGTATTGCAGTTCAACAAACAATGGATACCGCTTATTCAAAGTCGATTGCAGTGCCGTCATTTAAAATAAATGATCATTTTGTGTGGGGCGCTACAGCCATGATGCTCAGTGAGTTGAAAGAAACACTCAAAAAGGTGTTATAGTTCTTATTCAATTTGTAAATTAGCCGACCGTTTTTCACTTTTACAATATGGGATTATTCAAAAGAAATCCTTTTGGACATATACTTTTCATCAAGAAATGGTTGATTCGAATCTTCGGGGCATTGACTCATAAAAGATATCGCGGTTTTAATGACTTGCAAATTGAAGGTTCAGAAATTATAAAGTCCTTACCCGATCGGAATGTACTTTTTATTTCAAATCATCAAACGTATTTCGCAGATGTAGTAGCGATGTTTCATGTGTTTAATGCCAGTTTAAGTGGGCGAGAAGACAACATCAAAAACATTGGATATCTCTGGCAACCCAAACTAAATATATATTACGTGGCGGCTAGTGAAACGATGAAAGCAGGATTACTTCCCAGAATTTTAGCCTATGTAGGTGCAATATCTGTAGAGAGAACCTGGCGCTCCGGAGGAAAAGATGTCACTGAAAAACGAGAGGTCAATCCGAATGATACTGAAAATATCAGAATTGCACTAGAAGATGGTTGGGTGATTACTTTTCCACAAGGAACAACAAAGTCTTTTAAACCGGTCAGAAAAGGAACAGCACATATAATTAAGCAACATAAGCCTGTTGTCGTACCCATCGTTATTGACGGATTCCGCCGTTCCTTTGATAAGAAAGGATTGCGTGTGAAAAAGAAAGGTATTCTACAATCATTCACCATCAAAGAGCCTTTGGTTATTGATTACGACAACGAATCTATTGAAGACATAGTCGAAAAAGTAGAATATGCCATTGAGCAACACCCATCATTTTTGAAAGTGATTCCTGCAGAGGAAATTGCGGCTCAAGAAGAATTAAACAGGTTGCGAGAGTTTTAATAAATTGCAAAGAGCCAAGAGTTAAGATTGTTAATCTTGAGTTTTGGCTCTTTTTACTTTTCTCTTTGCTCTCCTTTACATCTCTATTCTCTTCAACTCCTTGTAATTGGCAAAGAGTTTCTTCAATAAGATGCCGTACAACAATCGGTAGAACAACCAAAAAATACCGATGATTAGACCGATGAATAAAATCGACAATCCAACGCAAACACAAACAAACAGATTTTCGTGCCCCTCGTGTACTTGTTTTTCCATCATCGAAATCATCTCGGGACTATGAGAGAACATCATCACAATCGATATGATAATAGTGACAGCGACAATTAGTAGATTATACCATATATAATATTGTACTGTCCGTCGGGTTTTCAGTATGCTTTTCATCAATTTAGTAGTCGAATCCATGATTGAAATCGAACGGTAGTTTTTGTAGAAAACGTAGATAAATCCGAAGATAATTAGGTAATTAATCACGTTTATTACAATCAAAAAATCCGAAATGCCATACGCTTCCATTTTCGCTTGGTAATCATCATCATTGAGTCCGATGGCAATAATATTCCAAAACAAAAATTCAACAATGCTGATAATCAATATCCACTTCACAATCGAAGACGAATTTTGATGCAACATCGAATAAATCTGCTTTTCCGAAACCTGTTCATATGAGCTCTCGTCCCTTTTCCAAGCTTTTTTTAAGATATCCAACTCCTCCATAATCCTCAGGGATTTAATATTTTTTTCAATTTAGTCTTGATTCGATTCATCTTTACTCTCGCATTAACTTGACTAATTCCTAGTGTTTCCGATATTTCCTCATAGTCTTTATCTTCCAGATACATAAAAACTAAGGCTTTTTCAATGTCATTCAGCTGATGTACCGCCTGATACAACAATTTAATTTGTTCCTCTTCCTCATAATTGTACTCTTCTTGTTTAATGAAAACATTGGTCGTATCGAAATTGGAAGTTTGTATCGATCTGGTACTTTTTCGATATAGTGTGATAGCTGTATTTAAGGCAACGCGATAGGCCCAAGTAGAAAATTTACTGTCGCCTCGGAATTTTGGAAAAGCTTTCCACAGCTGAATGGTGATTTCCTGAAACAAGTCCTTATGAGCATCTTCGCCCGACGTATACAGCCGACAAATCTTGTGAATAATATTCTGATTCTCTTTTAGCTGCTTGACAAAAGATTGCTCTAAATCTTGATCCATAACCGGGTTAGTTAGACTATACCAGAATTTGTTACAAATTAATCAATTTTTTAGCAGGAGCACAAACATTTGTTTTCATAATGACGACCTGTCCCGCTGTCCGTTTTATCTTTTTTTGGAAACCTTTTCAACGTTCCAAACCCTTTCAGAGTTTCAAACCCTTTCAGAGTTTCAAACTCTGAAAGGGTTCAAACCACGCTCTACTTCAAAACGCAAAAAAGGGTTTCCAAAAAAAGGATGCCACTGCCATCGGGGCTACTTGACCTCGTTCGGTTTCCAGAAGAACCATTTCAATTGGTTTTTCACTAAAGCTATCAAATCTTCGTATCTTAGCATATCAAAATCCAAAATTCAAAATCAAAATTCCAAATTCCAAATTCCAAAATTCAAAATCAAAATTCCAAATTCCAAAATCCAAATGAATATTCCACAATCTAATCTTCCCAGAATCGTAATCATTGGTGGCGGATTTGCCGGAATCGCATTAGCTAAGAAACTGAGAAATAAAAAAGTACAAGTTGTACTACTCGATAAACACAATTACCATACGTTCCAACCTTTGTTATATCAAGTGGCAACCGGTGGACTCGAAGCTGGATCAATCGCCTATCCACTCCGAAAGATTATTCAGGAATTTAGAGATTTTTATTTCCGCTTGGCAAATGTCAATGAAATCGATACACGAAATCAAATCGTAAAAGCAGATATTGGCGAGCTACACTATGATTATCTCGTTCTTGCAAACGGTTCTAAAACCAATTTTTTCGGAAATAAAGAGATTGAGCGCAACAGTATGTCGATGAAAACTATTCCGCAATCGCTCAATATTCGTAGTCTGATTTTAGAAAATTTTGAGCAAGCACTTTTAATCGATGATGAAGCTGAACGTATAGCGCTAATGAATTTTTGTTTGGTCGGTGGTGGTCCCACAGGTGTTGAATTAGCCGGTGCATTGGCAGAGATGAAAAATGCCATTTTGCAGAAAGATTATCCCGATTTGAATATCAAAAAAATGAAAATCAATTTGATTCAAAGCGGTGATCGAATTCTAAACACTATGAGTGAGAAATCCTCAGCAGAAGCAGAAGCTTTTCTAAAAAAACTGGGAGTTCTGGTGCATAAAAATATTCGGGTGTTGAGCTATGATGGCAAAACAATTACAACCAATTCGGATCTGATTTTCGAAACGGCAACAGTTATTTGGACAGCCGGTGTGCAAGGAGCAGCAATCCCCGGACTACGCGCAGATTCCCTTATTGAAAGAGTAGAACGCATTCGAGTTAATCCATTCAACCAAGTCGTGGGCTATGAGAATATTTTTGCTATCGGCGATATTGCTTCAATGGAATCGGAGACCTATCCTCAAGGACACCCGATGATGGCACAACCAGCCATGCAACAAGGTGAACTATTAGGAGAGAATATTATTAAAAAGATCAACAACCTACCGATGATTCCTTTTGAGTATAACGACAAAGGCTCTATGGCAACAATTGGTAGAAACAAAGCGGTAGTCGATTTGCCAAAGTACCATTTTAGCGGCGTGTTTGCTTGGTTTGTTTGGATGTTGGTTCATTTGTTTTCACTCATCGGATTCAAAAACAAAGCGGTAGTGTTCCTTAATTGGGTATACAATTATATCAAATTTGATCGTGAAGGTCGATTGATAATTCGTCCGTTTAAAAAGAGAAGTTTTACGACTTTTACAAGCGATGAAGTTTAATAACTAAGAACTCACAACTCACAACCTTTATAATAATTTACCATCAAATTCACAAACTTACTGTAGCTTTCTAAACCGTCTTTTTGTTGGTTAAATTTCAAGAAATTATCGTAAAAAATCTTGAATCCGGTTTCAATGAAAGTCTCATACTGCTTCCAAAAATCTTCGCTCTCTTGGTAGTTTTTTAAAATTCCCGGATGAATGGTCTTGATCAGTTGCTTCCTAATTTCGGGATTTCGAATTTCCCAATTTCTCAAACAATATTTTAAGGCAAAACTATAACC
>CANHBE010000162.1 GCA_947458575.1 Flavobacteriaceae bacterium
CGAAATCTGTAATCAAATTGGTTTGCATTTCGTGTGAATGGACGCACAAAACAAAAATAATTAAACAAAAAGTGGCTTTTTTTATATAATCACAGTCGGATTAAATTTATGGAACATAAAGCAGGTTTTGTTAACATAATTGGAAACCCTAACGTGGGAAAATCAACTTTGATGAATGCTTTCGTAGGCGAACGTTTGTCCATAATCACCTCTAAAGCTCAAACCACACGTCACCGGATTCTTGGCATCGTAAACGGTGACGATTTTCAAGTAATTCTCTCCGATACACCCGGAATTATCAAGCCGGCATACGAAATGCAAGAGTCAATGATGAACTTCGTCAAATCAGCCTTCGAGGATGCAGATATATTAATCTACATGGTCGAGATTGGAGAACAAGATCTGAAAGATGAGGCTTTTTTCAATAAAATCATCCATGCAAAAATTCCGGTTTTGTTACTTCTCAATAAAATCGACAATTCCAATCAAGAACAGCTTGAAGAACAAGTTGCTTTTTGGACAGCCAAAGTTCCTAACGCTGAAATATTTCCAATCTCTGCTCTAAAGAATTTTAATGTACCTGAAGTGTTTGCAAGAATCATTTCACTTTTGCCACTTTCACCCGCATACTATCCGAAAGATCAACTAACCGATAAGCCAGAACGTTTTTTCGTCAATGAAACTATTCGCGAAAAAATCTTATTACACTACAACAAAGAGATTCCCTACGCGGTAGAGATCGAAACAGAAGAATTCATAGAAGACGACAACATTATTCGAATTCGCTCTCTAATTATGGTTGAACGCGATACCCAAAAAGGCATTATCATCGGTCATAAAGGCGAAGCACTGAAAAGGGTTGGTGTCGAAGCGCGCGCCGACCTCGAAAAGTTTTTCGGAAAACAAATCCACATCGAACTGTACGTCAAAGTCAACAAAAACTGGCGAAGCAATATCAATCAACTCAAGCGATTCGGTTACAATAATTAAGTTTCAATAACTAAATTCCAAATTCCTAACTTCTAGAATTTGGAATTTGTAATTTGTAATTTGGTATTTCCTATTTTTTGGAATTTGTAATTTGAAATTTTCTACTATTGGGCGTGCCCCCGAGGGTCAGGCTGTTCGCTGCAATCTTTTTCTCAAGATTCTTTCGAAAAAGGATTTTCGCTGCCATCCTTCACGCAGCTTCATAAACGATCAAATCGCAGCTATGATTCTAAAATTTTCAAAAATAAGACCTCCAATTCGTCCATTTGACCAAAGCCATTGGAACGAATTTGCCGTGCGATGTAGTACAGTAAAAACCAAACAATTACCATCAAACTCATAACAATCAAATCCATGGCAATGGGTTGTTTCAAAGTAACATCAGAATACAAAATCATTCCAAAGATGATAAAAATACCTGCAACCAAAAAGTGCAAAAACATAAAAAACGTCCACAGTGTTTGGTCAGGACCAAATAGTCCACGAATATGCGTAAAATTATCCTTTTCTTCTAGTTCGAGATGCAAATGCGGAGACCAATATTGCTTTTTTGGTCCCTTAATATTCATCCAAATGTGATCGTCACAAACAGAAATTTTGTAATCATCTGATGGCGTTGCAGCAAAATTTTCAAATCTCTTGCGCAAATCATCGATTTTCTCCGGCACATCTTTGTAAAATCGGAGGCGAAGTCGGACGGTATTACTTGTATCCATAGCTTTAGAGTTTGAAGAAAATAGAATCTTTTCTTATGCTAATGTAATAAATTAATGCCTATTTTTATCTGATTAAGCCTTACATTTGCGTCCCAGTTGTCGCCTTCGAAAAATGGAGACTCAAAAAATTTAATTTTGCATGATGAATAACATAGTTGCCATTGTCGGAAGACCTAATGTCGGAAAATCCACGCTTTTTAATCGATTGATACAAAGAAGAGAAGCCATTGTGGATTCAGTTTCGGGTGTAACGCGAGACCGAAACTACGGCAAGAGCGAGTGGAACGGAAAAGAATTCTCAGTAATCGATACCGGTGGTTACATTCGTGGTTCAGAAGACGTGTTCGAAGCTGAGATTCGCAAACAAGTGGAACTAGCCATAGATGAGGCAGATGTTATCATTTTTGTAACAGATGTTGAAGAGGGTATTACACCCATGGATGAAGCGGTAGCAAAACTTTTGCGAAAAGTGACTAAACCCGTTTTGCTGGCTGTCAATAAGGTTGATAATGCAATGCGTGAGAAAGACGCTGTCGAATTTTATAATTTGGGTTTAGGTGAATACTTCACCTTTGCAAGTATCTCAGGAAGTGGAACTGGAGAATTGCTTGATGCATTAATAGAGGTTTTTCCCGATAAACCGGAGCCAACGGAGGAAGAAAAACAACTTCCTCGATTCGCAGTTGTGGGTCGACCCAATGCCGGAAAATCCAGCTTTATTAATGCACTGATCGGAAAAGAGCGATTTATGGTTACTGACATAGCCGGTACAACACGCGATGCAATTGATACAAAGTTTGATCGTTTTGGGTTTGAATTTAACTTAGTCGATACTGCCGGAATTCGCCGAAAAGCAAAGGTTAAAGAAGATCTAGAGTTTTATTCTGTTATGCGTTCGGTTCGAGCAATCGAGCATGCTGATGTTTGTATTCTTATCATAGATGCTACACGTGGTTTCGAAGGACAAGATCAAAGCATTTTTTGGTTGGCAGAAAAGAACCGGAAAGGTATTGTGATTCTCGTCAACAAATGGGATTTGGTAGAAAAAGAAACCATGTCAACGCGCGATTATGAAGAAAAAATCCGAAAGGAGTTAATGCCCTTTACGGATGTGCCTATCGTGTTCGTTTCAACCTTGACCAAACAACGATTGCTAAAAGCGTTGGAAGCAACGGTGAAAGTATACGAAAATCGAACGCAACGAATCGCGACTTCTAAGTTTAATGATTATATGTTGAAGGTTATTGAAGGCTATCCACCGCCGGCACTAAAAGGGAAGTATGTGAAAATAAAGTACTGTATGCAGTTGCCAACACCAACACCTCAGTTTGTGTTTTTTGCCAACTTGCCACAATATGTAAAGGAACCGTACAAGCGTTTCTTGGAAAATAAAATACGAGAAAACTGGGATTTTTCTGGGGTTCCTATCGATATATATATTCGCGAGAAATAATAATACTTTGAGTTTGCCTCATGAGTAAGATTTATTCTCATAGGATTTCCGCCTTTAAAATAGTAACATTTTGTAAGCTATGAATAGAATTTTTTTCTTGTTTCTTCTGGCAGCAGCATTATGCGAAGGTCAAGTCACTTTGAGGATTACTTCGCTTCCTGCAAATACTCCCGCCAACTCGACCATTTATATGGCGGGCTCTATTAACTCATGGAATACAGCAGATTCCAATTATGCGATGCAGTCTGACGGACTGGGGAATTGGCAAATCGTCATCCCACAAGGAACGGGCACTGTAGAGTATAAATTTACAAGAGGAAGTTGGCCGACTGTCGAGGGAAATGCAACAGGAGGATTTCTTCCAAACCGAAGTTTTACCTTTACAGGAGCACCGCAAACCATCAATCTTACAATTCAATCCTGGGAAGATCTGGGTAATGGTGCCAACAGCACTGCCGCTTCAAATGTTCAAATCTTAAGCAATTCTTGTGGTATGCCACAATTGAGTACCACAAGAAGAATTTGGTTGTATTTGCCTCCTGATTATACAACATCAACAAAAAATTACCCGGTCTTGTATATGCAAGATGGACAGAATCTGTTTGATAATGCAACATCTTTTTCTGGAGAATGGCAAGTCGATGAGACACTCAACAATCTGTTTAATCAAGGAGATTTCGGTGCAATTGTCGTCGGAATTGACAATGGAGCTGGGGAACGACTCAACGAATACTCACCTTGGATCAATACACAATACGGCGGGGGCGATGGTGACGATTATGCCGCATTTATGGCCAATACGCTCAAACCTTATATAGATGCAAATTATCGCACACGTCCCGAACCGGCATTTAATGCTTTGATCGGTAGTTCGATGGGTGGATTAATTGCGACGTACGGCGCTTGTGAGTTTCCGAATGCCTTTTCCAAAGTCGGCTCAATGAGCCCGGCATATTGGTTTGCATTGAGTAGTTTGAATTCCTATATCAACACATCGGTAAATAGTCTTCAAAATCACCGGATGTATTTTGTTGCAGGAACAAATGAGTCTTCAACGATGGTTTCGAATATCAACATTGTTAGAAGTAATCTCATTGCAAGAGGCTTGACTTCAGCTAACGCGCTAACAAAGTTCGATAATTACGGAACGCATACAGAAGGTTATTGGAGAGGTGAATTTGGTCCGCTTTATCGTTGGTTGTTCCAAAATGAGAATTTATCCCTAACAACGTCAACGTACCATTCACCAGAGATTAGTCAGACGATTTCCGGAAAAATTTATGTGGAAGGTTTTCCATCTTCGACCGATTTTGGCTTATTCGATATTATGGGCAAAAAAATTATGACCATTACACTGTCAAACGGTATCTATCAAATACCTGAAGATTTATCAAAAGGGATTTATATTTTGAGGACTAGCACCGCTGGCATTCCGCCATTCAAGTTGGTTCGAAACTAAGAAAAAAGAAAAGCTACTGAAGTTGTAGCTTTTTTATTTTCTTTTCAATCGAATGAGAATATTGCATTAAATGTCAAACTTTCAGATATAACTGCTGCGTATCAATAGCATCTTGATTACTACCAACTACCACCGCTTCCGCCTCCACTAAAGCCTCCTCCACCAAAACCGCCGCCAAAACCGCCGCCGCCAAATCCACCACCTGAAGAGCCACCGCCAAATCCGCCGCCGCTATTGCGTCCCAAACTACTCAAAATAATGACATCAAGTAAACTAGGTCCACTACCTGAATTCCCGGAATTTCTTCCATTTCCGCCACCGCGCGACATGAGGAATAAAACAATCAACACAATAATGATCAAAGGAATAACCGGGAATTTTTCCTTTTTGTCTTTTTTCCGTTCACCTTTGTATTTACCCTTAAAGACATCAATAATGGCATCTGTTCCTTTGTCCAAACCGGTGTAGTAACTTCCTTTCTTAAACTCCGGAATGATAACATTTCTGGTTATTTCTCCGCCAATACCTGCTGTTAAACGATCTTCCAAACCGTACCCGGCAGAAATCCAGATTTTTCGTTCTGCTTTTGCCAATAAGATAATGACACCATTGTCGTTTTGTTGACTACCACCGATGCCCCAAGTTTGTCCCCATTTTGGAGTCAGAATACCAATATCTTCGCCCTTCAGCGTTTCAATAGTGATGACTACAATTTGAGTTGAGGTTGAATCAGAATAACGAATGAGCTTTTCCTCTAGTTGTTTTTTTTCTGTAGGGTTGAGAACATTGGCGTAGTCGTAAACACTCGTTTGAAAATCAGGTTTTTTCGGAATATCAAACTGCGCAAATCCAAAAGTAGATAGGAGTAAAAAAAGTAATGAACATACAATATGAACAGTTCTGTGTTGTGCATTCATCATCCTCTGGAGATTTCGTTTGATAATTCATTATTGTCGTTTTCCGCATAAGGGAAGTACTTTTTCAGTTGCTGTCCGGCATTGTTAATACCTTCAATCAATCCTTGTCTGAAGTTACCTGTTCTAAAATGTGAGGCCATGATATCTTTTGTACAATCCCAAAAATCATGTGGAACCAAATCATTGATTCCTTTGTCTCCACAGATTGCGAATGATTTGTTTTTCACAGCAATGTAAATCAACACTCCATTTTTCAGGTCCGTTTCATCCATCCGCAACTCATGAAAAATAACTTTTGCTCGATCAAATGATTCTAAAGACGTTTCTTGTTCTATATGGATACGAATCTCACCGGAAGTCGCCATTTCAGCCATACGAATGGCTTCAACGATAGCTTGTTCGTCTTCTTGAGATAGGAAATCTTCAACTTTCGACATGAACTGTTTTATATAAAAACGGACTCCATAATAACGCACAACGGTACTTTGCGCCTGATTTTGAAGTCCGTTTGAGTTGTTTTTAAAACTTA
>CANHBE010000163.1 GCA_947458575.1 Flavobacteriaceae bacterium
ATAATAGTACAAGTTCGGATGCATTTTCCGCAAACGACTTTGGGTTAAATCAACATCTTTCTTGAGTTTTTCCGGTGATATTGATTCACTAATATGGGCATTATACCGTTGAATACTATTACAGCCAACAAACAAAAATGCCAGAACAATAAGAAAAAAATGTTGTTTCACGCAGGTAATTTAAAACAATATTTGAATTTTGATTCGTGCAAAAAGAATCATTACTATTCCGATTGATAAATAACTATACCTGAATCACACCCATATTGAATTTCTTTTCAATAGGAGCGTGGTTGGCTGCCTCAATTCCCATCGAAATCCAAGTTCGAGTGTCGAGTGGATCGATTATGGCATCCGTCCAAAGTCTCGCTGCTGCATAATATGGAGAAACTTGCTCATCATATCTTGCTTTGATCTTGTCGAATAGTTCCTTTTCGCGCACTTCGTCAACGACTTCACCTTTTGCCTTAAGCGTTGAGGCCTCAATTTGTGTCAATACTTTAGCAGCCTGAGTCCCGCCCATTACGGCAAGTTCGGCGCTAGGCCAAGCAAAGATGAGTCTCGGATCATAAGCTTTTCCGCACATAGCGTAATTTCCGGCTCCATAGGAATTTCCGATAATAACAGTAAATTTCGGAACAACCGAATTAGAAACAGCGTTGACCATTTTGGCGCCATCTTTAATGATGCCACCATGTTCGGATTTAGAACCAACCATAAAACCGGTTACATCCTGCAAAAAGACTAACGGAATTTTCTTCTGATTACAATTGGCTATAAATCGTGTGGCTTTGTCTGCCGAATCCGAATAAATAGCACCGCCGAATTGCATTTCACCTTTAGCTGTTTTTACTACTTTTCGCTGATTGGCAACTATTCCGACTGCCCAGCCGTCAATTCTCGCGTAAGCAGTAATTAAAGTCTTACCGTAATCAGGTTTGTATTCGTCCCATTCAGAGTTGTCGACGAGACGTTTCAAGATTTCGTACATATCATATTGATCGGCGCGCGATTTCGGAACTATTCCAAAAATGTCTTTTTCATCTTCGGTCGGCTTGGCTGGTTTTTCCCGATTGAAACCCGCCTTGTCGTAATCTCCAATTTTACCGACAATATTTTTAATTCTATCCAGTGCATCTTTGTCATCTTTCGCTTTGTAATCGGTTACACCAGATATGGAGCAATGCGTTGTTGCACCGCCTAATGTTTCATTGTCGATGGATTCGCCGATGGCAGCTTTAACTAAATAGCTTCCTGCCAAAAAAATACTACCTGTCTTATCAACGATCATTGCCTCATCGCTCATAATCGGGAGGTAAGCACCTCCGGCAACACAACTTCCCATTACGGCAGCGATTTGCGTAATTCCCATACTGGACATTATTGCATTATTTCTAAAAATCCTTCCAAAATGTTCTTTGTCGGGGAAGATTTCGTCTTGCATCGGCAAATAAACACCTGCAGAATCTACAAGATAAATTATCGGTAATCGATTTTCTATGGATAATTCTTGCGCCCTCAAATTCTTTTTTCCCGTAATGGGAAACCAAGCTCCAGCCTTGACTGTCGCATCATTCGCTACGACTACGCATTGTTTACCTTTAATATATCCAATCTTTACGACCACACCGCCGGAAGGGCAGCCACCATGTTCTGCATACATTCCTTCTCCGACAAAAGCACCAATTTCAATTGATTTTGCTTTAGAATCCAGCAAATAATCAATACGTTCGCGAGCTGTCATTTTGCCTTCAGCGTGGAGTTTTTGAATTCTTTTTTCACCGCCGCCCATTTTCACTTTGGCAAAGCGTTGTTTTAAATCGGATAATAAAAGTTTGTTGTGATCTTCGTTCTTGTTGAAGTTAATGTCCATTTCTATAGGCTTAGTATAATTTGTAATAATGAAGTGCTAAAGTACGAAAACGATTGAAATAAGCGATAGCTACTTAGACGCTAAGGTGAATAAAAAAGCATAATGAGGTTTATTTATAACGCAAGGTTGGTGTAAATTTAATGTTAACTTAACATTAACAATCTACTTTTGCACCAAATTTAAAATAAAACAACATGTCACTTAATAGCATTTTTCAGTTTTTGGTTCCAAAGGATAAGAAGTTTTTTCCATTATTTGAGCAGGCAGCCTCAGCATTGATTATCCTAGCAGAAACATTGCATGAGGCAGTGAATGCGCCGAAAGATCAAAGAGAGGAATTTTTCAAGAAAATAGAAGAGTTGGAATCTACCATAGAGGAGATTACTCACAAAACACATTTGGAGTTAAGTAAAAACTTTATTACCCCTTTTGATCGTGAAGATATCCATGCTTTAGTTAAATCGATCGATAATGTTGCGGACTTCATGCATGGTGCTGCCAGTAGAATGAGATTGTATCAAGTCGAAAAGATCACAAAATCGATTCGAAAATTAACAGAAATTAATTTGGAGGCTTGTCAATTAATTGGTGTTGGAATCAAAGAATTGAAAGTAATGAACAACAAGGCGATTAAAGAAACTTGTAAGAGAATAAACAAATTAGAGAGTAAAGCCGACGATGTTTTTGATAAAGCAGTGGCTGATATCTTTGAAAATGAAACGGATGCGAAAAATATCATCAAATACAAAGAAGTTTTGTCGGCACTCGAATCTGCGTCTGATAAATGTAAAAGTGTATCAAATGTGATGGAGCAAATTTCTGTAAAGCATTCATAAACAAGTCAACCTTAATTTCTTTTTATGGACTTTACTTTACTCATTATCATCATAATTTTGGCTCTGGTATTTGATTATATCAATGGTTTTCATGATGCTGCCAACTCAATTGCAACTATAGTTGCGACGAAAGTTTTAACGCCTTTTCAAGCGGTACTTTGGGCAGCGCTGTTTAACTTTATGGCTTACTGGGTTTTCGGATTTGGAGTCGCCGATACGGTTGCCAAAACTGCTCATACGAGTAGTATTAATTTGGTCGTCATTTTAGCTGGAGTAATTGCTGCTATTATTTGGAACTTAATCACATGGTGGAAAGGAATACCATCATCATCATCGCATACGTTGATAGGCGGATTTGCAGGAGCAGCAATTGCACATGGATTTTCAGGAGTAACTGATCCGGAGCATGCCGGGTTAAAGATTGTGAATTGGTTGAAAGATGCTAAAGAAGGAGAGCTCCTTCCATCAGGCGTTTTAATTGTCATTTTGTTTATCGTTTTTGCACCCTTAATAGGGATGATTATTTCCTATTTTTTATCACTTTGGTTGATGTATTCATCAAGGAAAAATATATATCCAAAAATTTTTACTATCATTTTGATGATCCTTGCTATTTGGTTTTTTAGTTCTGTACTTACACCATTTGAGGATATTAAGAAACCACGGTTCGATAACCATTTCTACAGTTTTATGTGCGAGCCATCCAACATCAAATGGTTTTTGGTCGGCGTAATTTTTTTCAGCTTAGCTATCTTTAATTTATTTTTTAGCTTTCTTTCAACTGCGAAAGCAGAAGCTGTCCTAAAAAAAATGCAGTTGCTTTCGTCAGCAGCATTTAGTTTGGGACATGGAGGAAATGACTCTCAAAAAGTAATGGGTATTATCGCCGCGGCAGTTGCCGTTTATATTAAAAGTAATCCAAATGTTGACATGTCTATGGGCTGGTTGGACTTGAACGTGGTGTTGCCAAGTGAAAAAGATGGCGTGAAAATCGAAGGTGTAATGCCGGAATGGATTCCGCTTACTTGCTATACCGTTATCGCATTAGGAACACTTAGCGGTGGTTGGAAAATCGTAAAGACTATGGGGTCAAAAATTACAAAAGTAACCGCATTTGAAGGAGTTGTAGCGGAATCTGCGGGTGCTTTGACGCTGTTTTCAACAGAACATTTTAAGATTCCTGTTTCTACGACGCATACAATCACAGGGTCAATTATTGGTGTGGGTATTACCAAGAGAGTATCAGCTGTTCGATGGGGTGTAACTGTAAAATTATTATGGGCTTGGGTCTTGACGATTCCAGTTTCAGCTTTACTAGCAGCATTAATCTATGAAATAATGAATTTATTTTTGTAATTAAAAAAGAAACGAAAGAACTGCATGAAATATGCAGTTTTTTTATCTCTATATTGTATATGTTAGCATATTGTTATTGTTTTGTTACCGAATTAATAAGTGATGCATTAAATGATTTTTGTATCCAATTTTATTGAAGAAATTAAGACCAATTCATGAGAAAGTTATTCATTTTGTTGATGTTAGCCACTATTTCTATGAAAGCTCAGGTTTCCATAGAACAAACCAAACATGACAATGATATCAAGTTATCTGCATTACCTTACTACAGTTTCGGTAAAGGAGTTGGAATTACATCGCCGGATAGCTTGTTTCAAATGAATATTCGCTTTCGAATGCAAAATAGGGCAACTTACATCAAAAACGATGATGAAGACGGTGCATATGATGGACAAATAAGGCGACTGCGTTTGCGTTTTGATGGTTACGTCGGAAATCCAAAGTTCTTGTATGCCGTACAATTGTCATTCGCACCGGGAGATGTAGGTGAAGTTAGGGAAGGTGAGAACATTAACATTATTCGAGATGCTGTTGTTTTTTACAGACCGAACAAGCATTGGAATATGAGTTTTGGTCAAACCAAATTGCCGGGAAACAGACAGAGGGTTAACTCTTCCGGAGGATTACAATTGACTGATCGTACTATTAACAATGCTCGTTTTACAATCGATCGAGATTTTGGTTTTCAAGTTCATAATATGAATGAGTTCGCAGACAAGTTTTCATACAACTTTAAAGGAGCAGTTTCAACCGGTGAGGGGCGAAATGTTACCGGGAAATCAGATGATGGAATTGCTGTTACAGGTAAAATTGAACTATTCCCATTTGGTGCTTTCGCCAAAGACGGTACCTATTTCGAAGGAGATTTGATTCGGGAAAAAAAACCAAAATTGATGTTTTCAGGTGCTTTTCAACAAAACAATAATGCCAAGAGAACACAAGGGCAATTGGGAGATGATCTATTCGAACAGCGAACTATGAAATCAGTGATGATTGACGCAATGTTTAAGTATAGGGGATTTGCCGCAATGTCTAGCTTTATGTCACGTACAACTCCGGAATATGCCATCACATTTAATCCCGAAGATATTACTGAATCGAATTATGCTTTTGTTGGAAACGGCTTTGATTACCAAGTCAGTTATAATACCAAATCTAATTATGAGTTTATCACTCGCTATTCTGTCCAAAATGTTGGTGAGGATATTCGAAAGAGAGCTCCAAATACAAGGGAGTTGTCATTTGGTGTAACCAAATATATTTGGGAACATGCTTTCAAAGTCCAAACCGAGCTAAATTTTGACAAACTATATTATTACGATGGAAGAACAGTAAACAATTGGTACTTGCGTTTCCAAGTTGAGATAGGAATATAATTCTTTCGATAATCAAATAAAGAAATCATCCCTTTGAGGCGCTTTCGCGACCTTAAGCTATTGCTTGGCCTAATTGATTAACCAGACTATTTTATCAATCGCTTAATTGCTGCCCATTGCTTTAAAGCATCTCGCGCATCAACAGCGGGATAACCCAACACCGTTTTGCCGGCTTCAACATCTGCAGCTACGCCGGAACCAGCACCAATTATAGCACCGCTACCGATAGTCAAATGATCTTTGATTGATGCGCTACCACCAATAATTACGCCGTCGCCCAAGGTTACCGAACCAGCCAGTCCAGAATTTCCTGCCATGATACAGAATTTTCCGAGTTTACAATTGTGTCCTATTTGAACCAAGTTGTCAATTTTGCAACCATCACCTAAAATCGTTGAACTAAATTTTCCACGATCTACAGAAGAATTAGCGCCAATTTCGACATGGTTTCCAATGATAACATTCCCAATTTGCGGAATTTTTGCCAAACCGCGCTGTGGACAAGGTCGGAAGCCAAAACCATCAGCACCGATAGTAGCATTGGGATGAATGATGCAATCATTTCCAATATGACAGCGTTCGCGAACAACGGCTCCGGACCATATAACAGTGTTTTTGCCAAT
>CANHBE010000164.1 GCA_947458575.1 Flavobacteriaceae bacterium
AAAACAGGAAAGAATCTCGACGGCGAAGCAGATGGGTTTCTAGATCTAAAATTAGGTCCTGAAATACTCGTAGCAACAGGTGGCTGAGTCGAAATTTGAAAATTGTACTGTTCCCAGCAATAAGTCAAAGCATCATTATCAGGATCTGTGGCAGAACCTGTCAAGACAAACGCGGTCCCAAACGGAATCGTAAAATTACCTGGTGCACTGATTACTGGAGCACCATTTCCATTGCTTACCGGTACGCCACAATTACCACTGCCAGTGATTAGATTAAACATCTGAATTAAACTTCTTGCATGAAAGTAAGCATCTGAATTATTCTGAACATCATGCGGCGCACATAAACCTGCATAGGCCATAATTGTTGATCCACTACCTGGCTCAAAGGCTGAAGTATTTGATCTATTATTTCCACCACAACCGCCTTGGTCGCTATTGAAAGTGTGGTTTGCCCCATACTGGTGACCGATTTCATGGGCAACAAAATCAATATCATATGGATCTCCGACGGGTGAAAAGGAACCTGTTACACCTCGTGCCTTGCCAGTTGGAGAGCATACACCTCCCAATTGCGCTACTCCACCACCTCCAGTACTACAAACATGTCCAATGTCATAATTCGCTGTTCCAATCAAATTATCAATTTGCGTTTGATTTTGATCAAGGAGAACGTTATTAGTGTTATTGTTATCGTATGAGTCCGAAGTAATATTGATCAAAACATCGTTATTCGGAATAATCTGCATTGTCAAAGACATGTCTCTTTCGAATACTCCATTTACTCTTGTCATCGTAACATTCATTGCTGCTAAAACGGCAGCTTTTCTTTGCGCTATCGTCCCACCACCAACACCAGCTGCATTGACGTGGAAAGCTGCGTATTCAACAGTACAAGCAAGCGCTAAACGATAGGTTCTAAAAGTACTATCGTCAGCTCGGAATAGCGGCAAAAGATGAGAGTCTTCCGTCAATAAATCAGGCCCTCCCTCTTGAACGCCACAAGTAAAATTAACATCTCCGGTTAGTGAACTACGATTATAAACCATATAATTCTTCAAATCAGTAGAATAAGGATCAATGTAAGAAGTGCCATCCTTACCCGAGAACGTCATTGTATGTAATCCAAAAATTGTTGTGCTGAACCTAATCATTGCGGTCTTATCCTCGACTCCCAATCCAACATATGATTGGATTTCAGGATGTCTGCTTGCTAATTCTGGATGCATAATCGACGCCTCAAAAATTCTGAAGTTCTGAAGTTCTCCTTGCGGATTTGGAAATGCCACTACGACATTAGTCTGTTCTCCATCAATATTTCTCGATGGAGCGGTAGCTAATTTTGCCTTTAAGACTTCCATGTTGAGTTCATAAAGTAAAAACTCTGTTGGCTGAGACCTTCTTGTAAGAAGCGGAGTCGTAACCTCATCACTACTAATTTTTTTCCAGATAGAATTCTGTGAAAATGCAAAAGGGTGCGAGAAAAGAACCACCAATAAAAGTAAAAGTTTTTTCATGGTTATTTAGAAAAGTTTGATTAATAGGTATCAAATATAATCAATTCCAAAAAAAAACGCTCCTTGAAGGAGCGTCTTTTTTTTTACTTGACAATGATCTTTTTCACCGTTTTGTAATTCCCATCGCTTATACTAACAAAGTACAAACCGCTTTTAGCATTGAGAAGTCTAACTTCTTCACTAAAAAACCCGCTATTATTAAATTCTTTTTGCAGAATATTGCGCCCTCCGATATCGAAAACTTCGACCACAATTTTCGAAGATGAATTTTGGCTAAATTCAATTTTGAATGACCCATCATTTGGACTTGGGTACAAAACGAAGTTCTCGAACTCATATTTGTTATTAGATAACAACTGAACCGTTTGTGAACATACTTCGAGAGAGATCGAATTAATTGTTCCTGAATTTCCGGCAACAACATCCCGGAATCCAAACTGCCAATTTCCTTGCTGATTGAAACCATTAAAAGAATCTAAATTCAGAACCGCCGGCTTATAAACTCCAACGGTAGGACTTCCGCATGAAAACACCTCACCCTGAGCATCAAAAGTAACATTCATATCTGCGTTTCCTGCACACTGTTGGTTAAAGAACGTCGAGATTGAACCTCCCGGTCTGATTACTGCCATCCCTAAATTTTGAAGATTGGGGTGTGTAGCATTAATAGTAAAATTCACATCGCTAATCGTACCAGAAACAGGAACATTAATTTGACGAACTGTGTAGCTATTGCTTCCATCTGGAATATTAAATGGAGTAGTAAAATCGTATGTGTTGCATGTGTTTACAATCTGGTATCCAATTAAAAAGGCACGAGAATTCACCGCAAAATAGACATTCCCTGTAGGCTCAACTAAGACTCTGCATGTTTGAGATGCCGGTATGTTTGGAACTAAAATATTTTCAGACCCATCGTTAGGCGTGTCAGCTGCAAGAATAATTGGAAATGTTTGTCCACCATCAACTGACAACTTGATATTTACGTTTGTCGATCCTGGAAGACTAGTGGTGTTATTGACATTCCATGTAATGGTTTGCTCCGAACCTTGTGCCCAAGCGACTCCAGTAGAATTTTGAGAAGTCACAACAAAAGGTCCAGCTCCAGTTGGTGTCGTTACAGCATCATATGGTGCTCTAGTTGTAACCAAGACTTCATCAGTCTCGGTTTGAGCTCCAGTGATATTATTATCCCTTACTGTTAATGAATATCTAGAATTGCGCGCAACAGTCGAAACTGACTCCCATTGTGTACTTAATGTACCTGCTAAAATCCTAGATAAATCTGGCATAAATCGAACTGGGGTTGATTTTGGAATAAATGACCTATAATTCGGACCGGTAGTTTTTGTTGGCGAGGCCACCGAATTTGCGCCACTAGCAGAAGAACCCGCGCTATTGTTTTGCTCCCAACAGTAGGTGAGCGCGTCACCTTCAGCGTCTGATACTACAGCATCGAGACGAAATGCGGATCCAGCAGGAATAATTAAATCCGCTCCCGCATTAACAGAAGGTGGTGTATTTATGATTGGCGTGCTTACCGGGCATGTTTTTGTATTTAGGTTTGTTTGCATTTGCAAAATGCTTCGATAGGTAAAATAAGCATCTGAGTTATTTTGCACATCGTAGTTGGTGATACCGGCATATCCCATTATAGTCGAACCACTACCCGGCTCAACATTCACTCCTGCGCCTTCAGTGTTATGTGAAAAAGTGTGATTGGCACCCAATTGATGACCCATTTCGTGAACTACATAGTCTATGTCAAAAGTGTCTCCAGCAGGAATTCCATTAGATGGTGAAGTGTATGCACTTCCTTTTCCTGTTTCACAAACGCAACCAATACAGCCTGCATTTCCTCCTCCACCAGTTGAACCAAAAAGATGTCCAATATCATAATTCGCCTCTCCAATAATATTAGTCAAAGTAGTTTGCAATTGACTTCCCCAGCTACTCTGACCAGTGTAAGGATCGGTAGAACCATTTGTGTAAACAACCAAATTATTGTTCGCAATGATATTTAAGTGCAATGCCATATCCTTTTCAAAAACCCCATTCACTCTAGTCATCGAAGCATTCATTCCTGCCAATGCTCCTGAAACAGTTCCGCCATGATAAATACCATATTCACCAGTACAAGACAAGGCCAATCGCATTGTTTTGTATGTTTGGTTATCTGCTCTGTTTGCAATGATCACATCATTTAGAAGTTCGTCATTCAGTCTTTGGTCAACTGTGCTACAGTTGAATGGAAGCCGTGCTGTATTACGAGTACGAGAATCGAATAACACATAAACCGAATGATCTTTTGTGAAAGGTTCAATAAATTCTGTTCCTTGGTCAGCCCGAATAGTCATGGTTTGAACTCCTTGAGGAGATAAACTGAAATTTATCGTAGCGCTTTTGTCATCTAAACTCTTGCCTATGTAAGCGCGAATGTCAGGATATTGCGCTTGTAATTCCGGAGCAAAGTTAGAATTCTCCCAAACTTGGAATTTTTCCATTTGTCCGTTACTGTTTGGGAATTCGACAATTATTCCAGCATTTCCGGAGAATTTATCTGATGCGTTCTGCAAGGATTGTCTTAGTGACGCAAGGTCCACTGTGTATAATTGTTGATTTTCGGAATAAGAAGAAGTTCTTATTTTTTCGAATTCTTGGACGTTTTCAGCCAAAGACTTGGTCCAAACTTGTTTTTTTTGTCCGTACGATTGCACAAAAGATAGGGCAACAAAACCTAGAAGTAGTAATTTTTTCATTATATGGTTAATTAATAGCGTACGAAAATAAGATTTGTTTTAAAAAGAATCTGATCTACTGTTCAGATTTAACAATAAAATAGTTCAATTTTTTAAAACTTTACACTTCTTACATCAATACAGCGCAGGATTTAAAAAATTTTCCAACTTGCGTAAATTCATTCTGCTAGATTTACAATTGAAAGAGTAAATTTGCAAAAAAGCAAAATCAAGCGCTATTGAAGATTTTCCATAACATCAGTTCATTTGAATCTAATTCCAAAAGCATTGTCACTTTAGGGACTTTCGACGGTGTGCACATTGGTCATCAAAAAATTATTGAGCGATTGGTTCAAAGCGCCAAAGCAGATAATGCCGAAAGCACTATTCTTACATTTTTCCCGCATCCAAGAATGGTTTTGCAGGAACAGACAGAAATTCGATTACTCAATACGATTGAAGAACGAATCTCCTTATTTGAAAAAACCGGGCTAGACAACCTAATTATTCACCCATTTGACAGAGATTTCTCTCGTTTGACAGCCGAAGAATTTGTGAAAAACATCCTTATAGAAAAACTAAATATTCGTAGAATAATTATCGGCCATGACCACCGATTTGGCAGAAACAGAACAGCTGACATTAATGATTTGACAGAATTTGGTCTGTTATACGGTTTTGAAGTTGAACAGATTTCTGCTCAAGAAATTCAAGAAGCTGCTGTTAGTTCGACCAAGATTCGCCACGCCTTACAGGTGGGCAATCTTACTCTCGCCAACCAATATTTAGGCTACAACTATTTCCTCACTGGAACAATACAAGAAGGCAAAAAACTTGGTCGCACAATTGGGTTTCCAACTGCTAACTTAAAAATCGAGGAAAACTACAAACTGATTCCAAAGCAAGGTGTTTACATTGTAGATGCAATGCTTGAAGGGAAATCAATTCGCGGAATGATGAACATCGGAACAAATCCGACTTTGGGAGAAAATGCTGTTTCGATTGAAGTGCATTTTCTTGATTTCGATGCAAATTTATATGGTCATAAAATTCAGGTCAATTTGTATCAGTTTTTGCGAGAAGAGCAAAAATTCGAATCCCTTGAACTGTTGAAAAAACAATTGAACAAGGATAAAAATCAAACCCACGCATATTTCAATTCATTATAGCTTTTCTCCGCTCTGTATAGTAAAAAATAGGAACTGACGGCGGAAATACAATACTACAATTTGGAAATTGAAATAATTTTTTAAATCTATCTGCCTTGTCTGTTAGGAACTATTTCCATACTTTTGAGGCTTAGCAATAAACAGAAGTATGAGTATAATCAAGCATAATTGGACCAAAGAAGAAATTATCGCCATTTACAATAAACCCCTCATGGATTTGCTCTACGAGGCTGCAACAATTCACCGTCAGCATCACAATCCTAACGTGGTGCAAGTCTCAACACTGCTTTCCATAAAAACAGGAGGTTGTCCTGAAGATTGTGGTTATTGCCCTCAGGCTGCAAGATACCATACTGATATTGAAGGAAATGACCTCATGTCGGTTCAACAAGTCAAAGCACAAGCCCTACGTGCCAGAGAATCCGGTTCGTCTCGAGTATGCATGGGAGCTGCTTGGAGAAACGTCAAGGACGGTGCAGAATTCGATCAAGTATTAGAAATGGTTCGAACCATTAATAAATTAGACATGGAAGTTTGTTGTACTTTAGGGATGCTTACCGAAAATCAAGCACAACGGTTGGC
>CANHBE010000165.1 GCA_947458575.1 Flavobacteriaceae bacterium
ATTGGCAAAGCAAGGTTATGAAGTATTGGGGCTCGAGCAGTTTGACATTCCCCATGACCAAGGCTCGCATGCCGGGCAAAGCCGCATCATTCGCAAAGCGTATTTCGAACATCCAGACTATGTGCCGCTACTGCAACGTGCTTATAAAAATTGGAAACAACTCGAAGCTGCCGCCAATACACAAGTCTATTTTCCAACCGGCTTACTGTATGCCGGCCAGCCAGATGATGTATTGATCAAAGGCGTGCGTGCATCAGCTGCTACCTATCAACTAGATGTGCAATCACTTTCAAGAGCAGAAGCGAAAAAGCGCTTTCCCGCTTTTCAAATTCCCGATTCGTATGAGGTGTTATTTGAACCTGATGCCGGATTTTTAACACCCGAGCGTTGCGTTACCGTTTATACCGATCAGGCTATTCGCTTAGGAGCCACCGTGCGCGCCAAAGAAAAAGTGCTCGAGTGGAAAAAGGAGGGAGAGCGGATTGTAGTGAAGACGAACAAAGGAGTTTACCAATGCCAAAAGTTGGTGATTACTGCGGGGCCGTGGGCGGGGCAACTCATACCCTCGTTGCAACAAAAGCTCACTGTTACGCGGCAGGCCATTGCGTGGGTAAACACCCAACAACCCGCTTCGTATGCGCTCGGAAATTTTCCGTGCTGGCTCATCGATGATCATACCCAGCCGGGCATGTACTATGGATTTCCGCAACTGCCCGTGGCGCAATTTGGTGCGCCCATCGGCTTGAAGCTCGCCTATCATTTTCCGGGCGATGTCTCGCAACCCGATCAGGTCAACCGTGTTACTTCAGTAAATGATGAAGAACATTTGGTGCAGGCGCTCCATCGCTTCTTGCCGAATGCCTATGCGGCTACGCATACGATGAAGACGTGTTTGTACACCAACACCCCCGATGAACATTTTGTGATTGATTTCTTGCCGGGACACGATCAGCGCGTGGCGATAGCGGCCGGCTTTAGCGGGCACGGGTTTAAGTTTGTATCCGTAGTAGGCGAGATCATGGCCGACCTCGCGACCAAAGGAAAAACAGATTTGCCTATTGCCTTTTTAAATGCGAAGCGTTTATAAGTCCTCCGTAGCCTTGGCGTAGGAGGAATTTTTTAAGTGCGCAGCGGCTCCAGCATTAAATTTTTATACAAAATTTTTCTCAAATAAAAAACGTGGTTTTCCCCGTTTTTTTTCTGGTACGCGGGTTCTACCTTTCCGCAAGGGAACGAGCGATAGTGGCAGTACGGTGTTTATGAGTGGATTGAAGCAAGGGAGTTTCGTAAATGCCGGAGTTGTGCTCAACCCTGTAAAAAGTATTACTTATGAATCACTACTGGTTAATTATTTTGATTATGTTTTCATCCGGACTATTTGGCGGACTGATAAACTTTACCATAACGTTTGACCGAAAGAACTGGCAACTACAATTATTCAAAAATCTTTTCTTAGGCTTAGGTGCATCCATTTTAGTCCCGCTGTTTCTTGAGATGATTTCAAGTGACCTGATAAATAAAAGTTGCACCGATGATAAGTATTACTTTATTTTCACAGGATTCTGTTTGACTGCTTCAATATTCTCAAGACGATTTATATCAACTGTTGGAGACAAGGTATTGAGAGAGGTTCAAGAGGCAAAACAAAAGGCTGAGTCAGCAATATTTGAGACAAAGAAAAACGAAGAGAGTTTAGAATTACTGATAGATAGTGAATCAGAGGAAGATGAGGATATAAAGAACGGAAAAATCGATACCACCGACATCGAAGGAGATATTGCCAATAGTGTATCTAATAAATCCGTTCAGGAATTGGCAAAAGATGACGTTACAAAAGTGTTGATAGAGTTGAAAAATGAGAAATTTAAATTTAGAAGTATAAAAGGCTTAGCTTCTAAATCGGGGACAAGTCCTTTGACTGTGCAATTAGCATTAATTGAATTAGAGAAAAGGGAATTGTTAAGAAAACTAAAGAATGGTATGTACTGGACACTAACTCCAAGCGGACGAATATTTTTCAGAAACTATAAAAAGTAGCTGAGCAGGGCAGCGCACAACAAAAGCTATAAACCATGTGCTGTATTGTAGGTTCTTAAAGTATGTGCTGGTAAATTTCGTCAACAACTTGGCACAAAGATGTAGGCATTTAAATGCATACATCTTTTAGCTAAACGTTATGTGCCATCTTAAAACAACAAATTAGACAAAAATGAAATTATGAATGAAATACTATTGACAAGCAAAGCAGAGAAATTAGCTGAAAAAGCAGAAAGTTTAAAATCCTTTAGCGGACTTAAGTTACTACATGTAAAAAGACAAGTAGCTCATATACTTGGACAAATAGGCAGGGATGGGATTTTTGACGAGTATACTAAACATGATATCAGCCATATTGATTTCATGCTTGACTCCCTTGAATGGATAATTCCAGCAGAGACGCAAGAAAAGTTAACCCCCGCAAATTGGCTAATGCTGACACTATCAATATATTTTCATGATTTGGGTATGCTTGTGACAAAAGAAGAATTTAAAGAAAGAAAGAAATCATCTTTCCCGACATACAAGCAGTCAATAATTGATGGAAAGTTTGGATTAGACTATAGAGACAAAATTCTATCCCTAATAGGCGAAGATTCACAGGATAGGTTTATTTATCAAGAGCTTGTTAGAAGGACTCATGCAGAAAGAATAAAATATTGGATTCTTGAAGAACCAAACCCTAACTTCCAATATGAATTACGAGTTGTTGTAGAAATAAAAAAGCTCATTTCTAACATCGATTATATGTTTAGAAGAGACTTAGCTCTTATTTGTGAAAGTCATCATTTATCTGATTTAGATGATTTTGATAAATACAAACCAAATCAACAATATGGTCCTTCAAAAGAAGAAGTTGTTAATTTACATTATTCGGCATTAATCCTAAGGACTGCGGATTTACTTCATATTACTTCAGATCGTACCCCTTCAATTGAATTTAATTTAATAAATCCGACAGACCCGATTAGTCAGGAGGAATGGGCGAAACAAAAAGCAGTTAAAACTATTAGACCTCAAATTAAGAAAAACAAAGAGGGAGTTGCAGACAATTCAATTCCGAAAGATACATTGGAGATTATTGCTCTCTTTGAAGAAGAAAAAGGTTTTTTTGGTTTGGTATCGTACATAAATTATGCAAACAAACAACTAAAGGAAAATTATAAGTACAACGAAGCAGCAAGCAGATTATTTGGCACCCTTTGTAGTTATCCTTGGCGTAATATTGATGATTCTAGTATTGAAACTAAAGATTTCGAAAAGAGACAGTTTGAATTTGTCCTTGACCAAACAAAAATTCTCGATCTTTTAGTGGGTCATACATTATATAATGATTCCACTGTCGTCCTAAGAGAACTAACCCAAAACGGAATTGATGCTTCTAGGCTTAAAAAATACGAATTAGACACAGAAGGAAAAGGTGTTGGTTATAGGCCGGAAATTAAAATAAAGTGGGATGAAAAATCTAGGGAATTGTCGTTCATTGACAATGGTACTGGTATGACGATTGATATAATTCAAAATCATTTACTAAAAGTTGGTTCATCAAGATATCAGGATGAGTCGTTTAAAAAGAAGCACCCCAATTTTTCACCAATAAGCCGATTCGGAATTGGATTATTGACTTGTTTTTTAATCGCTGACGATATTGATATTTTGACGAAATCGAGTGATTCGGAAAGGGCAATATTACTCAAGATAAAAAAAGTACACGGTAAATATCTGCTGAAGTATTTGTCTTTGGACAAAATCTCCAATGAAATCAGAAAGCATGGAACGGAAATTAAACTCTATGTACGTGCGGATGTAAATCTATTGCATATTGAGAAGGAACTCAAAAAATGGATTCTAATTCCGAATTGCAATTTGCAGTTGGAATTAAATGGAAAACTGACGACAATCGGATACTCAAGTCCGAAAGAGGTGTTGACGAGTCACCTAAAAGAGATTGGATTTGATGTTGACGATAAACACCTAAAAATTAAAGAAGTTGAAAAAGATGGATTAACAATGGCGTTTGCATTACGCTACATTGAACATTGGAAAGAATGGGATTTCCTTGAATACAGAGAGATTGATAGAAATAATGTTCAACCAGTTGGAACATGTATAGAAGGTATTCGCGTAGATTTTAATACACCGGGTTTTAACGGAAGAAACATTTATGCTATTGTTAATACGTCTGGTAAGAATGCACCAAAAACAAATGTAGCAAGATCAAATATTGAAGTTACTCCAGAAAGAGAAATCCTGCTATTCTCAATTTATCAATTATACCTTGAGCATATTACAAATGAATTACATAGCCTAAGAAAGGAAGGTTTTTCTATAACTTGGGCAGCAAATGAAGCAAATTGGCTATTGAATTCTTTTACTCGAAGCTCAAGATTTACAAGTAATAGAGAAATAAAGATTGAAGATTTGAACTCCTTTGAGAAGGCACTGGGTAGAATACAATGTGTTTTAATAGAAAAAAATGCGGAAAGAGAAATAATAAGCGTCAACGAACTTAAAGACTTAGATCATTTTTGGTCTATCGATTGTGCATCATATTCATCAGCGGATTCATTAATTAAAGAAGTAAAATCATCAAACACTTCAGCATTAGTATTGCTAAAGACCATTTTTGGAAAAGAAGATTCAAACACAGACCATATTGACATCCTATTGTGTAATCAACAATCCGATAAGTTAATAGATAGAATTATACGAGATAGTTTTCAAGTGAATTCGATTAAGCTAATCCCAGAGCAAAGGCGACTAGATTTAAAATGGTCTTTAGTTAAAGAGAAAATATGGGAGGAAATCATTCTTACGGACGATGATTTTAGCTACAATCGAAGCAATTCTAATAGGTGTTTTATTCAATTGCGAGATTTTGATATCGACAAATCAATAAGTCAAATTGCTATAAACTCTTCAAACGCATTGTTTATCTTAAAAAATTCAGAATTAAATACCTATTTGGTGAAACTAATAGATGAGTTTGCAGATAAAAGTCAAGAGGACAGAATTGCGTTGTCCCAAACTGTAAGTCTTTTGAATAGTTTTTTTTATTTTAAGGAAATAGACAAGACAAAAGTCGAGGAATTGATTCAATCAAGATTTGAGAGAAAAAATAATCGTGACCTGGAAAAGATAGTTTGGAGTAGAATTGACAAGAAGGAGCTGATTTCAACAATATTAAAAACTAATTTTATTAAATACGACACAACGATTTGGTACAAGAGAGAATTGTATTAGAGAAGTATGCTCCCTTGTTGGCGCGCGTTTGTAACGCGTGCCACTCCAGGTATAACCAGTTGCACACATTACGCTTGAAGATAGAGTTCATGCTTTTAACCTGACAGAACAAACTTGAAAAACATGAGACAGTTAAAAATTACAAGATTAAAAGAGTGGGCAAACAGGCGTTTTAATTACACCATAGTTGTTGATGGGCAAGAACAATTCGAGATAGCTAACGGGCAAGAAAAAGTAGTAACCATCGATAAGGCAACTACCCTTAAGGCTAAGCTGATGTGGTGTGGCTCAAAAAAGATCGATATTAAAGCAGATGAACAACTAAAAGAAATAAGAGTAAAGGCTAACAAAGGGGCAAGTGTTCTATTTCCAGCAGTGGCTTTTTTAGTTTTAATGGCCTCTAGTGTAGTTAACCTTGTTTATCCTGATAACGGTCTTAAAATGTTTATGACCGCTATAATGGTTGGAGGTATTCTTTATGCAATGGCGCTATTGACCATTTGGCGCAATACTTTTCTGGATATTGAATTGGTGAGAGAGTAAGACTATTGTGCCGTCAATTATTGTGCCGTCAGGTCTTTCGAACAGATTGTGCCGTCAGGTCTTCCGACCTGGCGATCAATAAATTTACTACCCTAGTGCTATGGCAC
>CANHBE010000166.1 GCA_947458575.1 Flavobacteriaceae bacterium
ATCCCATGCCAGTTCCATATCGACATCTGCATCGACAACTACCGTTCCTATTCCCGATTGCGTTCCATTATTTAGTAAACCCCATTGTTTATTAAATTGACTATCATTAGGAATATTCTGCACCAGATTGGCAGGAATCTCCTGACCACCACCCAATGCAATATAATTTGGTTCGGCATACACAACCGTTCCTATATCTTTACAGCGTTTTGCCAATTGTACGACGTCTTTCTCCGTTCCGAATTTGATCAAAAAAGTATTTGTAATTTGAGGTCGTCCAATGGGTCGAATCGCAACAACATCCAGGCTCGCGAGCCAGCGATCAAGTTTTTCCTCACCTATTTTATGACTAGCCAAATCGAGTTGCTGTGCGTTGAAATATTGTGCTTTCAGCTTCACAATTAAATCTGTGGGAACACTATTTACCGCGGGCTGCGCCATACAAAATGCACAAAAAAATAAAAGCAGTAGTGTGTAATGGGTTTTCATCTGTATCAAAATTTATCATTGTTCCTGTTGTCGAATGTAAAAAAAAAAATGCTCCAAAGAGCATTTTCACTATTTAAATTATTCACTTTCAGTTAAATACTTCGCAGTGAACTCCGTCAAAACTAGCATAAACCATACTCGGATGAGAATCTTGATGAAACATATTGCCATCAGCATCAATACCAATAGCACCGGCAAAACCATCGTAAGGCAACAACTCATCGAAGGTTTTGGCAAAAGCATCTTTTAATGTAAATCCATCTGTCACACGAGTCACAATCTTAACGGCAGTACCATTGCTGACAATATCCTCACCGACTCCCGTTAAACTGACACCGCAATACTCATTAGCATAATTTCCGGCTACCGTAGCAGAATCAGAAACACGACCCGGAATTTCAAAACCTTTACCTCCAGTCGAGGTAGCTACTGCAATTCTTCCCTGAGCATCTAAGGCAACACAACCTACAGTTCCTGATCCGGTTGATTTGAGTTTGGCTTCATATTCTGCGCGTCGCTGCGGAATCTCTGTCGAAAATTTCTCAAATCCGTGTTGTCTTGCAAAATTCGTCGCGCCACTTCCGCCCAAAACTCGATCATCAACACCCATTAACACTTCAGCTACTTGAATCGGATTTTTGACCTCTTCAATATTGATGACGCCACTCATTTTCTGTGAAGTTCCATCCATTAAAGAAGCACTCATTCTGATTTTACCATCACTCTGAATTTGCGATCCAATGCCGGCATTAAACAAAGCATCGTCTTCCAAAAGTGACACTGCGAAAACTACTGTTTCCAGTGCAGAATGTGTTTTCAAAAAATCAAAGGATTCTCTCACGATACGCTCTAAAGCACTTTGCTTGGCAACTTTCGTTTCGTTGTTGGTTGACGATTCAGAGAAAAAACCGCCGTGAATTATTATTTTCATGGATTGTTCGATTGTTCGATTGTTCGAATCTAATACGCTAAAAATCGAACCATCGAATATTCTTCTTAAACGTATTGCGACGACTTAATAGTCATCTTAAAAGTACTCAAATCAAAAGTATCATTGATGCTCATCACATGGGTCACCAAATGATTAATCGATATCGGCTGACCCAATTCAACTTGCGTTAAGTTGGTGTCTTTGATCTCTCGTCCATCAACCAAAATTACAAGTCCAGAGCCTATGGCTTCCATCATACAATTATCGGTAATCAGCAAACCAGTATCTTCTCCGAGACCAATTCCCAGTACTTTAGGGTTACCAACAACCGACTGGAACAATCGACCGATTCTTCCTCGCTGCACGAAGTGTGTGTCGATAATGACGCCATCTATTAATCCTAACCCACTCGTAATTTTTACTTCACCTTTCAGCAGTGCCTCAGAACTACTTCCTTGATAAATCATACTGCTAGATGCAGCAGCAGCTCCGGCAGAAGTTCCCGCGTAAATAAAATCTTCGTTTCTGTATTTCTCTAAAATAATATCGTGAAAAGCAGTTCCACCAAGAATTGAAGTCAATCGCAATTGATCACCACCGGTAAACATCACCACATCCGCTGCTTTCAGTCTGTCTAAGATGTCTGACTCTGTAGCCTGCTCGCGCTTTTCGATATGCAAAACATCAACATTGTTTGCTCCCAAGTATGCAAAAGCCTTCACGTATTCGGGTCCAATCTCTCGCGGTATTTTCGAAGCTGTAGTAATCACCTCAATGCGAGATTGCTCTTTCAACCTCGATTCGTTAATAATACGTTTCAGAATGCCCGCCTCAAAAAAGTTAAGATTCTTCGCTGCATTTTGATCTAAATCAGTCTCCGTAAAACTTCCCTTGTCAACGGCACCGCCAATAATTATCAGTTTTCCTCGTATGTTCATGGGGTAAAAATAACCAAAAAATGAAATTCCCCAAACGCAATTATAGTTTTTGAATCAAATGTTTTAACGTTCTTATCAACATTTTTAGGAGCCGGGAACCTGCTGTACGCTATATCTTTTTTGGTTTGGCAACCGAAAAAAGGATGCCGCTGCCATCAGGGCTAAAAATTCCAATACAGAAATTCCAAAACAAGGCAAACATTGGAATTTGGAATTTCATTTATTGGAACTTAAAAAATAATTTTGACAAACCGGTCAAAAAATCTATTTTAGTCAACCAAATCTGATTACATTTAACAAATTCAGTAGCAATACCAAAATAAAATCCTCTAAATAGTCGTCATGAAAATATTAAAAGTACAAGCGCTCCGTGGACCAAACATTTGGAGTGTGCAAAGAAAAAAACTAATCCAAATGCGTTTGGACTTAGAGGAAATGGAGCAATTTCCAACTAATAAAATAGATGGCTTCCGCGAACGAATTGAAGCCATGTTTCCATCAATGATTGAACATCGCTGTTCTGAAGGTGTTCGCGGTGGCTTTTTCTCAAGAATAGAACGAGGCACTTGGATGGGTCACGTCATCGAACATATCGCACTCGAAATTCAAACGCTGGCAGGCATGGAAACCGGCTTCGGAAGAACACGCGAAACAAAAACGCCAGGCATCTACAATGTGGTTTTTAGTTACACCGAAGAAAATGTTGGTTTGTTTGCAGCTGAGAGTTCAGTAGCCATCGCCGAAGCTTTGATAAAAGGAACCGAATACGACTTGGAAGCCGACATCAAAAAAATGCGGGAAATTAGAGAGCGCGTGCGTCTCGGTCCGAGTACGGGAAGTATCGTCGAAGAGGCTGTTGCTCGAGATATCCCATGGATTCGACTCGGGACAAATTCGCTTGTGCAGCTCGGATATGGCGTCAATCAAATGCGTTTTCAAGCTACGATAACCTGCAAAACCAGCAATATCGCCGTTGATATCGCTTGCAATAAAGAAGAAACCAAAAGAATGCTCGACATGGCTTCTATTCCCGTTGCAAGTGGTAGCATTTGTGTCGATGAGGAAGACCTCGAAGCTTGCATCAAAAAAATTGGCTATCCTATTGTGCTAAAACCCTTGGATGGCAATCATGGAAAAGGTGCGTCGATTAATGTTAAGACATGGGAAGATGCCGTCGCTGGACTCGCCTATGCCAAAAAATACAGTCGACGCGTGATCGTTGAAAAATTTATTACCGGTTTCGACTTTCGGGTGCTGATCATCGACAACAAATTGGTAGCCGCAGCCAAAAGAGTACCGGCACATGTGGTTGGTAATGGCAAAGACAATATCCAACAACTTATTGATACGACCAATTTAGACCCACGAAGAGGTTATGGACATGAAAATGTTTTAACTGAAATTGACGTGGATCGCGATACGCTGGACTTACTGGAAAAGTTAAACTATACGCTAGAGAGCGTGCCAAAAAAAGACGAAATCGTTTATTTGAAATCTACTGCAAACCTCAGCACAGGTGGAACTTCAGTAGATGTAACCGATTTGATGCATCCGGAAAACGTCTTCTTGTGTGAACGAATCTCGCGCGTCATAGGATTAGATATCTGCGGTGTTGATATCATGGCAGAAAATTTAACGCAGCCACTCAAAGAAAATGGAGGTTGTATTCTCGAAGTTAATGCCGCCCCGGGCTTTCGAATGCATCTCGCGCCATCAGAAGGTTTACCTAGAAACGTAGCGGCTCCGGTAATTGATATGTTGTATCCTCCGGGAAAACCAAGTAGAATTCCAATTATTGCTATCACCGGAACCAATGGTAAAACCACAACAACACGTCTGATGGCTCACATTGTCAAAAATAATGGTTACAAGGTTGGTTTTACAACTTCTGACGGAATTTACATTCAAAATCATATGTTGGAAAAAGGAGACACAACCGGACCTCTGTCGGCTGAGTATATCCTAAAAGATCCAACGGTAGAATTTGCTGTTTTGGAAACAGCACGAGGCGGAATACTGCGCTCAGGGTTAGGATTCAGTCGCTGCGATATTGCGATTATCACCAACATCCAGGAAGATCATTTAGGACTGAGTGATATTCATACGCTTGAAGATTTGGCAAGAGTGAAGAGTACAGTAGTCAAAAGTGTCAGAAAAGATGGTTGGGCGATTCTCAATGCAGAAGATGAACAATGCGTGAAAATTGGTCAGGAGTTGAGCTGTCAAGTAGCCTATTTTGCAATGGATGAAGAAAATCCGTTGATTAAGAAACTATGTAAAGAAGGAAAGATTGTATGTGTCTACGAAAACGGCTTCATCACCGTGAAAAAAGGGGAATGGAAAATTCGAATAGAACGTGCAACGCATGTACCTTTAACTATGGGTGGAAAAGCCAAATTTATGATTGCAAATGTATTGGCAGCAACTTTAGCGAGTTATCTACAAGGATTCAAAACAGAAGATATCAGTACGTCGCTGCAGACGTTTATTCCGAGTGCAGCACAAACACCCGGTAGAATGAATATTTTCGATTTCAAAAAATTCAAAGTGATGATCGATTTTGCTCATAATCCTGCCGGCTATCGCGGTGTTGAAGATTACTTGAGCAGCGTTGAAGCCCACAAGAAAATTGGGATTATTGCTGGAGTCGGTGATCGAAGAGATGAAGATATCAAAGAATGCGCGAAGATTGCCGCACGCATGTTCGACCATATCATCATCCGCCAGGAAAAACACTTGCGCGGACGGACGGAAGACGAAATTATTGGTTTAATCATGGAAGGCATCAAAGAATCCGGTCGCAACGTTACCCATGAAATTATTACCAAAGAAGTTGAAGCCATCAAGCATGCCATCAACAGCGCAGAAGATGGAACTTTCATCACAGCGCTCAGTGATGTCGTAACCAACGCCATTGAAATTGTTCAGGAATATCTGGATAAAGAAAATGAGCAAGGTTAGTTTTTCAAATATGTGTAACAATGTATGCTGTCAATTGACTCACGATTGTCGTTGACAGCATTCTCTTTTTCAACTTTAATTCGAATTATAAAAATAGTACCCATGAAGAAAATCACGCTACTCGTACTCATTTCCTTTCTTTCTGTTTCAGTCTTCGGACAATTGAAGAAAATCACTCTTGAAGAATCCGTTCTTCAGCAGAATCGTCAATTCAGAGCTGATAAACTGTTAGGATTTCAATGGATTCCCAACACCAATCAGTACATTTTCTATGGAGAAAGTGGGAAGAAGTTAATGACAGCAACAGCAACTAATGCAACAGCTTCAGAATTAGTGACACTTTCAGATTTCAACAAGGCATTGGGCACAGACCTGAAATCTTTTTTCGGAATTGAATGCAAGAATTCGAATACGCTACTGATTTCAAATGGAACAAAGTATTACGAGTATAATTTGACTTCTAAAAGCGGTAAACTTACTGCTGAATTACCGGAGACAGCCGAAAACCAGGCTTTCGATAATGCAAAACAAAATATCGCTTTTACTGAAAAGAATAATCTCTACTACCTCAATCAAAATGGTGAGAAAATAGCAGTCAC
>CANHBE010000167.1 GCA_947458575.1 Flavobacteriaceae bacterium
ATTTGTCAGGGTCTATTTTTCTCGCTTCAGCTAACGTTTTTATGGGTAAGTGTATTTTAGCGACATCACATGCAATAGCGTCAATTCCTATTTTCATCATTAAAATTTTGAACTGTAAAATTATAATTAAGCGAACTAAAACAACGCGCTTTTTGAAGTAGAAATTCCTACAAATTGCATTTTTATGGATAAAAATGAAAGTGGCCGGTCAAAATAGAGAATTGCTAATTTATTTTTAATTGTTTCAAAATTATGCTTGTTTTTTGCAGTTTGTTAGCAAATGTTAATTCACCTAGGTAGTCATGCATATTGAGATGCCTACTCACATAAGTGAATTTTTCACAAAGAATAAATCTCTGGTGATTTCGATTTTTTTTGACGTGAAGTAATTGTTCGATACTAATTTTTCTGTACCTAAAGTTCTGAATTTAAGGAATTAAAAAAAGTATTTTCGGCACATGTTTATGTTTATCGCTAAACATTTTAAAATCATTATAAATTAGGTCGAAAAGGTTGTAGTTAATAGCAAATACCCTTATTTTTGTGTGCTTTTCAAATAAATCATACATACTTATGGCAAAATCTGCATTAATGAAGTCGTCATTAGCAAAAAAGTACTGGATGGCATTAACCGGTCTGTTCTTGTGCTTGTTTTTAAGTGGTCATCTCGCAGGGAATCTACAATTGTTAGTTCCGGATAATGCGCTAAATTTTAACAAATATGCCTTGTTCATGACTTCGAATCCGGCGGTTAAAATCTTGTCGTACCTAACTTACATTTCGATTCTTTTCCATGCCTTTGACGGAATACTGCTTGCATTACAAAATAAGGCTGCGCGACCAGTAGGATATGCTAAAAATAATCCCGGAGCCAATAGCACTTGGGCGTCAAGAAACATGGCTGTATTGGGGACACTAATTTTGGTTTTTATTGTAACTCACATGGTAAATTTCTGGGCCAAAATGCATTTTGATGAAAATATGCCGCTACAGACCATTACGATTTCTGCGCAAGGTCAATCACAGATGTTTTATTTAACGACTGATGGAGGTTATTTGCCCAAAGCGCAAGTTGATCAAAAAATGATAGTGATTAAAAACAGAACAGAGTTTTATGATGCCGGTGCAAACGTAAAGATAAAGGACGGCTATAAAGACTTATACAAAATTACCATCGACTTTTTTAAGCAGCCAAAGTATGGAATTATCTACACATTACTTTATGTGCTGTCTATGGTGGTTTTATCATTTCACCTATTGCACGGATTCAGTAGTGCTTTCCAATCAATAGGGCTGAATCACCCAAAATATACTCCAGCAATCAAAGCATTCGGAAAAGGCTTTGCGGTTATAGTGCCGATGCTTTTTGCAATTATACCTTTATACATTCACTTTTTTCTAAAAGCTTAAATAATATGGCACTAGACTCTAAAATACCTGAGGGATTCATTTCAGACAAGTGGACCAACCATAAAAATCACTTAAAATTAGTTGCACCAAACAATAGACCTAAGATTGATATCATCGTAGTTGGTACAGGGTTGGCAGGTGCTTCTGCTGCTGCATCATTTGGCGAAATGGGCTATAACGTTAAAGCTTTCTGTTATCAGGATTCTCCGAGAAGAGCGCACTCAATTGCAGCTCAAGGAGGAATAAACGCTGCTAAGAATTATCAGAATGACGGCGACAGCATTTATAGGTTATTTTACGATACTATCAAAGGAGGTGATTACAGAGCACGTGAGGCTAATGTGCATCGACTTGCGGAAGTGTCGGGAAATATTATTGACCAATGTGTTGCTCAAGGAGTTCCTTTTGCTCGCGAGTATGGTGGCCTTTTGGATAACCGGTCTTTTGGAGGAACACAAGTTCAAAGAACTTTTTACGCTGCAGGTCAAACAGGTCAACAGTTATTGTTAGGGGCCTACTCTGCTCTGTCAAGGCAAATTGGTTTGGGACGCGTAAAAATGTATAATCGTCACGAAATGCTTGATTTGGTAAAGGTTGATGGTAAAGCGCGTGGAATTATCGCCCGAAATTTAATCACTGGAGAACTGGAAAGACATTCCGCTCATGCTGTCGTAATAGCTTCAGGAGGCTATGGAAATGTTTACTTTTTATCAACCAATGCAATGGGAAGTAATGTTACCGCCGGCTGGAAAGTTCATAAAAAAGGAGCATATTTTGCCAATCCATGTTTCGTTCAAATTCATCCCACATGCATTCCGGTTCACGGCGTTAATCAGTCTAAATTGACTTTGATGTCAGAATCATTGAGAAACTCTGGAAGAATTTGGGTCCCGAAAAAGAAAGAAGACGCGGAAGCGATTCGAGCGGGAAAAATGAAACCAACACAAATTGCAGAAGAGGATAGAGATTATTTCTTGGAAAGACGATATCCAGCTTTTGGAAACCTTGTGCCTAGAGATGTTGCCTCCCGGGCTGCTAAGGAGCGTTGTGATGAAGGTTTTGGTATAGAAGCTAACGACACAAATGAGGGAGTTTACTTGGACTTTTCAACTGAGATTCAGATGAAAGGAAAACAAGCTGCTTATGCGAAAGGGAATCACAATCCTACTGCGGAAGAAGTGACGGCTTTGGGAAAACAATGGTTGGAAGAAAAGTACGGAAACTTATTTGCGATGTATGAGAAAATTACTGATGAGAACCCGTATGAGACACCTATGAAAATATACCCTGCCGTGCATTACACAATGGGAGGTGTTTGGGTAGACTATAACTTACAGTCGACAATTCCGGGATGTTTTGTTGCTGGAGAAGCAAATTTCTCTGATCATGGAGCAAATAGATTAGGAGCTTCGGCTTTGATGCAAGGATTAGCAGATGGTTATTTCGTATTGCCTTACACTGTTTCAAATTACTTGGCTGACGAGATTAGGACCGGTAAGATATTAACAGACACTCCTGAATTTGATGAGGCTGAGAAAGCCGTGAGGGAGTCGATAGATAAATTTATTAGTAACAAAGGTTCTAAGTCGGTTGATCATTTTCACAAAAGATTGGGATTAATTATGTGGAATAAAGTCGGTATGGCAAGAAACGAAAAAGGACTCAAAGAGGCAATCGCAGAGATTGCAGCTTTAAAAGAAGAGTTTCATAAAGATGTAAATGTTCCAGGTACTGCCAACGAATTGAATCCTGAATTAGAAAAAGCTTTGCGGGTCGCCGATTTTATTGATTTGGGTCAATTGATGGCAATGGACGCGTTACAGCGAAATGAATCTTGCGGAGGTCATTTTCGTGAAGAGTATCAAGATGCCGAGGGCGAAACGTTGCGAGATGACGAGAATTTTTCTTTTGTTGGCGCTTGGGAATACCAGGGAGATGACATTAGCAAAGAAAAGCTTAATAAAGAGGAATTGAAATATGAGTTCATAAAAATTGCGGCTAGAAATTATAAATAAGAAACAATATGTCTACAGCAAAAAACATAAATATATCTTTAAAAATCTGGCGCCAGAAAAATGCCGATGCTAAAGGAAGTATGGAAACGTATCGATTAGATAATGTTTCAACTGCTAGTTCGTTTTTAGAAATGCTCGATCAGTTGAATGAGCAATTAATTAACGAACAAAAAGAACCTGTTGCATTCGATCATGATTGTCGCGAAGGAATTTGCGGTATGTGTTCGTTATATATTAATGGTCGGGCACATGGACCAGATACGGGTACGACGACTTGTCAGCTTCATATGCGAAAATTCAAGGATGGAGATACAATCTATATCGAGCCATGGAGATCAAAAGCCTTTCCCGTGATTAAGGATTTGGTTGTTGACAGAAGTGCCTTTGATAGAATTCAGCAGGCAGGAGGTTTCGTGTCTGTGAATACTTCAGGAAATACGATTGATGCAAACGCAACTCCAATCCCGAAAGCAGATGCAGACAAAGCTTTTGAGGCGGCAGCATGTATCGGTTGCGGTGCATGTGTAGCATCTTGTAAAAACGGTTCTGCGATGTTATTTGTGGGAGCGAAAGTTTCCCAATATGCTTTATTGCCACAAGGAAAAGTTGAAGCAACAGAAAGAGTTCTTAATATGGTGAGACAAATGGATGAAGAAGGGTTTGGAAATTGCACTAATACAGGAGCTTGCGAAGTAGAATGTCCGAAAGGTATTTCATTAGAAAATATTGCGCGGATGAATAGAGAGTATTTGAAAGCAAGTATAATATAGAGTAAACAGATATAAATCAAATCCCAATCTTACGGTTGGGATTTTTTATTTTTATACTATGAAAGTAGCATTAGTCCAATCAGATATTTCATGGGAAAACCCGAAGGAAAACAGGAGACATTTCGATATGCTTATTGATTCAATAGCTACTAATGTCGATTTGATTGTACTTCCAGAGATGTTTTCCACAGGGTTTACTATGAATCCCAGTAACGTTGTCGAACCAATGAATGGAGAGACAATTCTGTGGATGAAGACCGTAGCAATGAAGAATGAATGTGCAGTCACAGGTAGTATTGCGGTGTGTCAACAAGAAAAGTTCTATAACCGATTGATATTTGTCTTCCCAAATGGAGAAATATCTTTTTATGATAAAAGACATCTATTTAGTCTAGCAGGGGAAGATAAAGTATATACCAAAGGAACAGATAGAATTATCATTAACTACAAAGGATTCAAAATTTGTCCGCAAATATGCTATGACTTGAGATTTCCAGTTTTTTCGCGGAATACTGTCGATTACGATCTATTGCTGTATGTTGCCAATTGGCCAGACTTGAGAATCGATGCGTGGGATATTTTGCTGCGAGCTCGAGCAGTAGAGAACCAATGTTTCGTCATAGGTGTAAACCGAATAGGAAAAGACAATAAAAACCAGTATAATGGACATTCTCAGGCAATAGATTTTTTAGGTAATTATCTACTAAAACCAGTAGAGAGGGAAGCCGCTTTAGTAGTAGAATTGCATAAGAATCAGTTGGTTTCATTCCGAGAGCAGTTCAACTTTCTTTCAGATAGAGATCATTTTACTCTTGAAGACTAAAAGTCTGTTGTACATCCCAATTAGCTCGGACATCGATCTCTTTCGGGAAATGAACAACTTGTTCAGGTTGCAATTTTTGGAGATAGTTACCGGAATCCCAAATTTTATTGTTGTTTGCATCATAAATTACCCGCAAACTGTACTGATTAGGTTCAATCAGATTAAATTCTATTTCCGAGGTAGTTGAAGTGTAATTAGAATATTTGACAACACCGTCTTTGTCCGTTAATTCAACGATAATTGGAAATCGTTTCACATTTTCTAAAGTCAACCGCAGATTCCCATAGTCAGATGTGTTCTTCGTTTCCACTACGAACTCAAATGGTTTTTGGTTTGATTGATCACTAAAATCAACCAAGGCGTCTGGCTGCAACTGCAAACGGTACTTCTGAAGCGGCTCTTTTTTGAACAAAATTTTAAGGCTAAGATTTTCGACATCATTTTCAACTTTAAATGGTATGGCAACAGAGTCTTTATCGGTCAGCAAAATTTTTGCTTCATCAATCTTCGAAAGAGGCGTGTTTGTGCGAAAAACAAGATTGTCATTTAACGATAACGTTCGGCTGCTTGGTGGAGAAAGACCCAAGCTATCTTGTTTTTGCGCTCTCAATTTAAAGACAAAATCTTTACGATAATCGCCTTTTACGGCAGTGAGCTTCAAAGAATCAATTTCATTCTTAGCAATCTTGGAAGGTTTGAACCAAATCTGTAAGGAATCTTTCGTAGGAATTTTAGTCAATACAGAAGGTACAATTTCATTGCCTTTTTTCAGCTGAAAGTCAGCACCTTTTATATCTCCTTCATAGCCTATTATTGCAGAACATGCGGATGACTGTGAGGGTTTAAAAATTTTAAAACCACTGATTTCTTTGAACATTTTCAGGTCAAAAACCGAGTC
>CANHBE010000168.1 GCA_947458575.1 Flavobacteriaceae bacterium
CGGGATCGATGTGCGTCTCAATCATGAGTCCATCGTAATTTAAATCCAAAGCACGTTGAGAAACTTCAAAAATCATATCGCGTCGCCCAGTCATATGAGAAGGATCGCATATTAGGGGTAAATCCGGAAATCGACTCTGCAATTCGATGGGCAATTGCCATTCGGGAATATTCCGATACTTTGTTTTGTCATAAGTCGAGAATCCACGATGAATAACACCTAGTTTTTTAATACCTGCGTTATAGAGACGCTCAACACCACCTATCCACAATCCCAAATCGGGATTAACAGGATTTTTTACAAGTACAATCTTATCTGTATTGCGCAACGCATCTGCGATTTCTTGCACTGCAAAAGGATTAACAGTAGTTCGTGCGCCAATCCACAATACATCTATGTCATGCTCTAAAGCCAGCTTTACGTGTGTAGCATTTGCTACTTCCACAGCCATTAGCAAACCTGTTTCAGACTTTGCTTTTTGCAGCCATTTCAGGCCAATCGCTCCTACACCTTCAAAACCGCCGGGTCTGGTTCTTGGCTTCCATATTCCGGCACGGTACATACTGACATCCGTATTCTTCAATTCGTGCGCAATCTGCAAAACTTGCGCTTCAGTTTCTGCGCTGCAGGGTCCGGCAATCACCAACGGATGACTTAATTTAAAGTCGTCCAACCACTTTCTCATCTCTGCATTATTTTCCATAGTTGTTTATCTTTTTCCTTTGCAATCTTAATGTATATTCGCATCTAGTTCTGTTGTCTTTCAATGACTGAGAATCAAATTGACAGCATTAAACTAAACAGACAAATCCCGACCTGAGCCGGGATTCGTTCTTTATTATTGAATTAATAATTTTTAAATAACCGATCTGCAATCCCTTGAAAAATTGCAAATAAATCTACTTGCTGATTGCAGTGGTATTGGTTATTCAACACAAGCGTTTCATAATGGACAGCTAAAATAGAAAATATCTCAATTGAATTACAAAAGCGATCTTTTTTTTAGGATTTCATTTAGTATTATTTACTTTTGTTTCAAATCAGAATTTATGTCTATTGAAGTCAGTGGAATCTCGAAAAACTATGGAGATCAAAAAGCACTAGATCAGGTTTCATTCGCCATCCAAAAAGGTGAAATCGTTGGCTTTTTAGGTCCAAATGGCGCAGGAAAATCGACCCTGATGAAAATCATTACAACCTACTTGACTGCTGACGAAGGATCCGCAACCGTTAATGGTTTTGACGTTATTCAGCAGCAAAAACAAGTGCAAGAATCAATTGGTTATTTACCAGAACACAATCCTCTCTATTTGGATTTGTATGTGAGAGAGTACTTAGAATTTAACGCTGACATCTACGACATTCCTAAAACGAGAATTGAAGAAGTCATTTTGCTAACTGGATTGATGTCTGAAAGACACAAGAAAATAAATCAATTATCTAAAGGATTCCGCCAGCGTGTGGGATTAGCTAATGCTTTGCTACACAATCCTGACGTATTAATTTTGGACGAACCAACAACAGGATTAGACCCAAATCAACTCACGGAAATCAGAAATCTAATTCGGAAAATCGGCAAGGATAAAACCATTCTATTGTCAACTCACATCATGCAAGAGGTGGAAGCCATTTGTGATCGCGTCATTATCATCGACCGTGGCAAAATTGTAACCGATCGCAAATTAGAGAAAATCGCATCAGCGTCAAACGAACAAATCATTATAGTTGAATTTGATCGGGAAGTAGATCCGCAACTCGTTCAAACCATTCCAAATTTAACTTTAGCGACAAATACTTCTGGGACTATGTGGGAATTTACTTTTCACACGGAGCAAGACATGCGTTCTAGCATTTTTGATTTTGCACAGGAAAATCAGTTAAAAACTTTGCAAATTAGCTTAAAAAACAAAGATCTAGAAAGCTTGTTTAGGGAAGTGACCGGAAAATAATTGCGTTCAATTATCCTTATCTGTAAATTAATCTCCCGCGATAGTGTTGTGTCACGCGAACATTTTCTTGCGGTGGTCGAGAATAACAATTAACATCACCAATGTTGTAAATGTCACCATTTAGGAAGTTAACAGGTCTAATAAATAGGTCGTTGCTGCCACGATGATAAAAATAAATAGTATCGGCCCAAATATTCTCACCACGAAATATACCACCGTTTTCCCAAAAGTAAACATACATAATGTTAGTCCTTCCGGTGATAAAAAAACGAGCAACTTCATTATTCTCAACCTTAAGCGATTCATTATCAATCGTCAAATAAAAATCTCCGGTTCCAACACCAGAATAGCCATCGTATTCATCTAATGAGATAATGTGCAAATTAGGATAATGCAACACCCCGGAAGAGCTAATTTTTTGCTCCGTCTTCGAGTTGATTTGAGTAATATTTGGCGCCGTAACATAAACTACCGTTTCGCCATAATCACGTACCCAGTTGCAAGTCGTGTTATCTGTTAATCGAAGCAGATCTCCCTCCACAACCACTTCAATATCATCAATTAAATTTTCGCCGGTTTGCACCTCAACTTTGTGTTGTGGTCCTTCAATGAGCACCACACTAATTCGCTTGTTAACGAGTAACTTTTCGAACTGCAATCCTTCGTAAATTCGGGATTTGCGTGGACCACTCGACTTCACGCAGTCGAGCGGCTTTTCACAGCTCATGAAAAGCACTACAAACAACAATGAAACTACAATTCCTCTCATATGCTTTTATTACAAACGAACGCCAATAGAAAATTCTGTTGCTTCGGCCAAAAACCCATGGGTTTTAACCGCCAATCCTGAATAGAACTTTGGTGTCCAATAATATTTCATGCCCAAGCGATCATAAACAGGCGAACCAGAATCGAACGGTTGATAGACATAATAACCCACTTGCGTTTCAAGGGAAATTCGATTAATAAACAATTCGTGTCCCACAAAAACACCAATTCGTTTGTAATCAGTATTAGGATCTAAATGGTCTTCCGGATAAGCAATTGATCGATACTTGATATATTCCTTAATCGAGTTGGTGATAAAAAAATCCGCTCCAAATTGCAAAGCGCTTTTGCGATTCAGTCTCTTGTCTGCGTAACAACCAATATGATAAAATGGCTTTTGTCCGCTGCCAATCACAATGCTTTCGTTGAAGCCCGTGCGGAACACCAAATTCAATTTTACAGGTTCTCTATATTTCATGCTGACCGCCACCGTATCGCGTATCCGAGGTTTTCGAACCCCCAAATCATAGTTTACGCCAAGGTTGATTCCGTAGGTATTGAGACCACTATTGGGCGATTTAAATCGTCCACTCGAATAATGGGTAAAGAAAAACCCAGCCTCTACGCCAAGTCCGTCAATAAGATGATCTTTCTTGAAATTGAGCATAAAATTAGTATTGCCCATATATCTCGAACCAAAAGCGCGGTTCTTACTATTGTTTTCTTTATCATACGGATTCGTGGTCATTGCGATACCTTGCCCAATCTTAAACTGCAGCTTTCTTTTCAAAAAGTAGAAATTGTAGTGAGCTCCAACAGCGTAATTCTTCCCGAGAATTTCATTCTTAAAATCTTGAAAAATAAAATAACCTCCATAATCCGGATAGTTATACAACTTCTGCCACGCTTCTTTGCCATGAGTTTTCTTGGAAAAACTTACCATAAAACCTTCTGGATGACCGGTAATGAGGTGATAGAGCTCTGGCGAATGCGGATAGATTACCCCTCTGAGAAAATTAACTTCAACCGAATTGCTGTCCTCGAGTTCCTGACTGAATACAAAGGCACTACACAAAACAAGCAGCATGCTAAGGACTTTCCTCATCGTAAAATAATTGGGGCAAAGATATCTTTTTTGTTTAAAAAATTGCCTTCGCTATTTCCTTGATATTCTCAGATTTACCCATCGAATAATAGTGCAAAACCGGAATACCCGCTGCAACCAACTCTTTGCTCTGCTGAATACACCACTCAATTCCAATTTGCTTCACTGCGTCATTGTCTTTCGCCTTTACCACTGCCATAATCAAGTCGTCTGGCAACTCAAGACTAAAGCGATGCGGAATCAAATTCAGTTGTTTTTTCGTAGCTATCGGTTTCAGTCCGGGAATAATCGGAACCGTAATCCCCGCATTTCTGCATTTTGCCACATAATCAAAAAACTTCTGATTATCAAAGAACATCTGTGTGATGATATAATCCGCTCCGTGCTTGATTTTCTGCTTTAAAAAATGAATATCGCTATCCAAACTTGGTGCCTCCATATGCTTCTCTGGATAGCCCGCCACGCCAATACAGAAATTGGTGTTCGATGTATTTTGTAAGTCCTCGTCCAAATAAATTCCCTTATTCAAATTGCTAATTTGCAACACCAAGTCAGTCGCATATTCATTGCCATCTTTCTCCGGCTTAAAGTATGTTTCTGTTTTCAACGCATCGCCGCGCAACGCCACCACATTATCTATACCTAAAAAATCTAAATCTATGAGGAGATTTTCCGTATCTTCTTTCGAAAAACCGCCACAGAGAATATGCGGAATAGCATCGACAGAATACTTGTTTTGTATTCCCGCGCAAATTCCAACGGTTCCAGGTCGCTTCTTTACCACTTTCTTCTCCAACAAACCGCTGGGCAACTCCTTAAATTCGTATTCCTCGCGATGATAAGTTACGTCTATAAAGGGCGGATTAAACTCCATCAACGGATCAATACTGTCAAAAATAGACTGGATATTCTGCCCTTTCAAAGGCGGCAAAATTTCAAAAGAAAACAACGGTTTTCCCGCCGCTTTTTCAATATGTTCGTTTACTTTCATGGTTATTTCATTTCAGCTTTTGGCTTTCTGCCGTGCGCTGTATTATTTTATTTATTATTCCTTTTTCATTCACTATTATTCGAGCTACTAACTTCCTTCTTTTTTGGGCGTGCCGGCGGATCAAACCAATAATTTCAAAACCACTCCTGTGCCGCCGTCGGGCTGTTCGCGGTGCACGGCACCTTGCTGCCATCCCTCACGCAAAACCCTCACTAATCTGCTATGTTTGGACCCAACCATTTGGTGGCTTCCTCCACACTGATGTTTCTTCGCTTGGCGTAATCAACCACTTGATCTTCCTTAATCTTACCCAATCCAAAATACTTGCTCTGCGGATTTCCAAAATAATAGCCCGAAACCGAAGCAGCGGGCCACATGGCCATACTTTCGGTGAGCGTTACACCAATTTGGTCTTCAACAGAGAGCAGTTTCCAAATGGTTGGCTTTTCCAAATGATCAGGACAAGCAGGATAGCCCGGTGCAGGACGAATACCTTGATAAACTTCATCAATCAAATCATCTTTACTGAGTTGCTCATCGGTCGCATAACCCCAAATTTCCTTTCTGACTTTTTCATGCAAATACTCGGCAAACGCTTCTGCCAATCGATCAGCTAGCGCCTTAACCATAATCGAGTTATAGTCATCGTGGTTTTTTTCAAAATCTTCCGCCCATTCATCGACACCAAAACCTGTGGTCACACAAAAACAACCCATGTAATCTTGCTTCCCGCAATCTTTTGGTGCGATAAAATCAGCTAAAGCCAAATTGGGCGCTCCTTTAGTTTTTTGAGATTGTTGACGCAGCGTTAAGAATTTGGTTGTCGGTTGTCGGTTGTCGGTTGTCGGTTCTGTGACAATTTCGATATCATCATCATTTACAGTATTGGCAGGAAAAATACCGTAAATTCCCTTTGCCGTAAATTTCTTCTCATTTAGAATTTGAGCAAGCATTTCTTGCGCGTCCTGAAAAACAGAAGTTGCCTGTTCACCAACGACCTCATCTGTTAAGATTGCAGGATACTTACCAAATAACTCCCAAGTTCGAAAAAACGGCGTCCAATCTA
>CANHBE010000169.1 GCA_947458575.1 Flavobacteriaceae bacterium
CAGTTACAAGTCCGGTTGAAGTTACAGTCACTCCAATTGAAGGTGTGAAGTTATAAGTCGCATTCAAATCGAAATTAGAGATTTGGAATGAACCATTAGCTACAGTACAAGTTGGTTGAGTCACTTCACCGGTTAAAGGTACCGCAGGCGTCTGAGGTTGCTCATTGATAGTCACTGCAAACGAAGCCGCAGAAGTACAACCATTAGCCGAAGCAGTAATAGTGTAAGTTCCGGCAGGCGCGATTACGAGTCCGTTTCCAGAAATTGTTACATTATTATTAGGTGAAACAACGTATGTGTTAGACGCATTGAAATTTGTTATTGCAAAGCTTCCTGTTGGTGTCGAACAAGTAGGTTGAGTCACTTGCCCAGTTACAGGAACCGCAGGCGTCTGTGGTTGAGGATTCACCGTTACGGATGCAGATGCAGCAGAAGTACAACCATTTGCAGAAGCTGTTATGGTGTATGTTCCCGCAGGCGCAGTTGCCAATCCCGTAGATGAAATGCTCACGCCCGCTGAAGGGTTCACATTGTATGTATTGTTGATATTGAAGTTAGTAATTTGGAACGAACCGTTTGCAACTGAACAAGTAGGTTGAGTTACAGTACCAACTAAAGGAATGCTTGGCGTTGCCTTGATGGTCAACGTCACCGCAGTTCTGGTCGGGAAAGAACAATTTCCAACGTTTGCTTGTGCATAATAAGTCACGGTACCAACACTGTTTAAAGTCGGTGAAGCAACTACTGATCCGTTAGTCAAAGCGTTATACCACACAATTGTTTGACCAGGAGCAGAAGCTGTCGCTGTTAATGTTTGTGTAGGATTCGTTTGACATTCCTCTTTGTTTCCGCCAGATATTGGAGCAGTTCCTACACAAATAGTAACCGTAGCAGAATCGCAGTTGGTTGGTGTGATTTTTTCACAAATTTGATATACGATTGTGTAAACACCTGCGGGAGTATTTGCAGGAACCACAATATTTCCGTTGGTTAGATCTATAAAAGGTACCAGACCACCATTAATAGGTGTTGCGGGCGTTGAAACAGTTAGATTAACTTGTGTTATTAGAACTTGATTTCCACCCAAAGTATCAATTCCGCTACCATTGTTTGCGAAAATGTTTCCTGCATTTGTACTTCCGGTTGTACCGTTAATAGGTCCAATAGCATCATCAACTGCATTAATCAATTTACACTTCGAGATAGTAAAAGGGAAGAAGCATCCAGTCGTATTTGGTGGAATCGAGTAATAAGTTACAGTCGATCCTGCTACCAATGGGAACGGATTAGCATCAGAGTATTGAATTGAATTTATCGTCACAGGAAATTCATTATAAAAGAGTGAACCTGGAGGAAAATTAGCTGAAATGGCAGATGTACCAATGGTTGTTCCTGAATTACAAAATCCGAAATTTCTGATTAATGGTGTGTTTTGGCAATTTGCCGCCACATAATTTGCACCATTTATCTTGATAGATAACGTTTCAAGAATCGGTTGACCAAGACAGTTTCCATTGTTGGTATAACCTTTAATCGCGCGGGTTCCAGAAAAATTAATTCCAGTTACGCTTCCAGTTCCACTTGAGCTAGCTGTCACGAAAATTGGACTTCCACAGGTTTCATTCAATAAAATAGAACAATCTGTGGTAGTTTTCAACTTAAATGTAAGTCTAGCCAAAACTGTACTTGGGTCAGCAGGCAATGGCAAGGTGCCAAAGTTCCACACAATTGAACCTGTAGCTCCTGCGCTTGGATCGAATGTAACGGTATTTGGCGTAGGAAGAGGCGAAAATAATACCGTTCCTACTGCACTTCCAGGCACATAAGAAGCATTATATGGAATCGGAACAACGACTTTATAATTATTGATTGCTTCTGTTCCTAAGTTTTTAATATCGACATTAAAACCTACATCTTGACCGGGCAATGAAATATAGGGTTCAGTCGTTACCGGCACATTGTTTATTGATGTAGCTGTCAATACATTTTCAACTTCAGGAATATAAGCGTCAACAGCCATTGCAATCGCAAAAATCACATAGGTATCTTGTGTCGAACCGTATCTGAAAGTTGTGGACGTCTGGTTATTTGTTAATACAGAATTATTGGCATTCGGTATATTAAACATACTGATATCCAATCCGGTATTGTTAACTAACGAAGGATTTCGAGGATTTCCACCGGTTTGAATTGCAGAAGTGAAGAAATTGCCAGTTGAATTTCCGGGGTGATTCAGTCTTACAAAGGTATTGTCACTTTGTCTTCTAATTTCAAAATAATCACCTGAAATACCGCTATCTCCTTCACCGGCCATAAGACCAAGCTTCATACCTACAGGTCCCGATTGAACTGTATTGAAGCCTGAAACCGGGATTTCAAAACTGGCTGTTCCACCAGTTACATATGCGTGTCCGTCAAAAATGGTTACATCTCGATATTTCATTTTTGAATTTTCGTAAACAACGATTAGCGACCAACCACCATAAAAACCGGTACCGCCGCCATTGCCTTCGACTAAAGCAAGGTCTGCAGCAGTATATTCCCCGAGTCCGTTGGCGCGAACATAATCGGTAACTTCTTTGTAAGCAGAGTACATAAATCCATCGCTTGTGGTAGGATAGTAGATATCACTTGCGCTTGCTGTAAACTGGGTGTATGTAGTTGCATTTGGACCCTTAAGCGAAATATTTCTCTTATCAAAGCTCTTCGTCACTGAAGTTCCGTTGATAGTTTTCGTTACAGAGAAGCTATTATCGCTTGGATTGGAATCGGAAGATCTTCCTGTCCAATACAATCCTGCGTAAATAATATTTGAACACGAAGGAATAGCTCCGTTCTCAGTTGAGAATGTCAAGGTAGATCGAGAAGAGTTGAAAGTAGGTTTTCCATCAACACCATTGTTTGTATTTCCGTCTACATCGACATAGACCATAGAGTTGAAACCATTCTGAGTCTGATCTCCGTAATTTTGAAGTGTCAGATTGGTATTTCCCATGATTGTGAAATCTCCTTTTACATTGTAGATTTTCTTAGTAGGAGTATACTGAGAGGTTCTCTGTGTAAAAGGAACTCGCACCTGAGCAGTCGCAGTTGTCATAATCCCTAACAAAAGGAAGACCTGCAAAAAATAACCAAACAGAAGGTTATTACTTTTCGAATTAAAGTTCAATTTTTTCATTTTGATTTCTTTTTGATTTTGGGGATTTATGAACCTTTATCAACTTTGTAAAATACACCATACCCGTTGTTGTTATTTCGCACTTGTTGCGTAATAGCGGCACCGGAGGTTTCTACTGTCGATAAAATGTATATGTATTTCAGATTAGGGAAGCTTGAAAAAACAGACAAATCTATCTGCGTATTCAAGTCTGAAACTTGGTTTAAATGAATAGTCACAATCTCAATTCCAGTTTTATTTGAAACCGCAGAATCAATGCTTCGCAAGGAAGCAGGATTGGTGAATAGACAGGTTGGACTTTCTCCATAGGTTTTAACTTCACCCTGGAGGTAGTAAACAGCCGGTTGAACCTCTCTAAGCAATTTTTCCAATCGGACCGAACTTGAAGTCGAATTTCTTGAAGCTGCTTCAGTAGCTCTCATTTGGGCTATGTAAGCATCGACCTCCATAATTGGAGAATTTTGAGAAATTCTCACATCTTGAGCAGTAGCATTTGCACAATAGAGTGCTAGTACTAACAATAGTAGTAGTCTTTTCATAAATAAGGTTTGAATTTTGCCGAACAAAAGGGAATTGTTCAGACGATTAACGAATTGATTTGGGACAATTTTTTCCATGACATTGTTGGTTTGTTCATCATTTTTTAGGTTTCAAATTTTGAAATTTTAGATAGATTTGGGAATCGGCTAAAATATCTTTGGGCTAATTTACCTACATAAATATTTTTCCGATCATTTTTTCTACAAACAACCTGAAAACTCGTTAAAATGACAGTTTTTTGAATGTTTTACCCGATTTTCGAATGATTTTTTCTCTTTTCGCATCATTGTTTTGGTTTTTCTTTTAGCAATTAATTAGATTAAAATGCTGATAATTTATTGTCTAAAAAAATACTTATAACACGAGATATAAATATCCGCTCTCTTCAAATTCTTTTCCTTTTGAATCGGTGTATTTAATAGTATAAAAATATGTTCCTGTCGGCAATTGATTTGATTCATTGATTGTTGCTCGACCTTCTGAAATGCCGCGAAAAACGCGCGTGATATTATCGTACTGTTTGGTCTTGTACACTAAAACTCCCCATCTGTTGTAGATTTCCACAGTATTGGTAGGGAAGCAATTTATTTGATCAATATTTTCGATGAAAAAGGTTTCATTAATACCATCATTGTTGGGCGAAAATGAATTATGAACCAAGAGATTACAAGCTGGCGCGACAAAGCAATCATTGTTGACTTCAATCGTAACTGAAGAGCTCTGATTACAGTCATCTTGTGCATATAGATAGCGAAACTCATAGCTGCCGGTTGGAGCCATGTATGGACTAAAGATCGCGCCATTGAGATTTGAAGTAGGGGTTAATGATGTCCACGTGCCATTTTCGTTCGTTCCTTCCGGTAGAAAATTATTCAAATTGATATTCAAGCTCAGATCATTATCAAGATTACAATCGACATAACCATAGCCTGGAATTGCATCTTCATTATTTTTTACAATTACTGTCTGTTCGACTAACGTTGTATTTTCATCATTGTCGCGAAAAACCCAATGAACAATATATGTTCCCGGGTTCTCGTAAAAAAGGGAATCATCGGTGTAGCCGGTAACTTCACCCGAGCATGAATCTGTTGTGGTAGGAATCGGTACAGTAACACTGCAAAAATCTACCAAATCAAGTAATTGTGGTTGTGCTGGTGGAGTTTCATCGATGACTTCTAACTTTACAGTTGCGATATCAAAATTTAATGGAGAGTCTACTACTGTTGTCTGGTATTGAAACTGATAGTTTCCGGGAGCAAGAGAATTTGGCACGGTGAGATTGCCTGTTTGCGTGTCCAATTGAATTCCATAACTTGGATTAGTAATTAAACTTATAGCAACTTCATTGGTTGTGCAATGAATTCCATTGACATAATCATTGATTAATATGTTACCTACCATGTTAGTTGAAGAACATTCAATTCGATAATAATCATCTGTAGCTACAATTTGCACAGCGGTTACAGAAAAGTAAACATTTGCTTGAGCACAAAGCGTCAGGTCATGAGATGCGCAAATCTGATAAGTTAAAGTGTAATTGCCGGCAGGAGTTCCCGGGGCAACAACGACGTTCCCGCCTTCAACAGTTACACCTTCTACAGGTGTGCTGATAATGTTTAATTGAATTTCATTTGGTTGCACCTGTTGACCATTCAAAGTATCGTTGCCGATAATGTTTTGAAATGCGATGCCACCCTGTATGCTATTGATAACCTGACCGTTATCGGAATTTGCAACGATACGAGCACATTTACTTAAGAAGAAAGGAAATCTACAATCTTGACCAAGTGTTTCACCCAGCGCGTAATATGAAACTGAACCGCCTTCTTGTAATGGTAGAGATTCTCCCAAAGCATAAAATTGCGTATTTGAATGAATAGGGAATGAGTCTACAAAGACAACGTTGGGCGGAAATTGCGAGATCAGGTCCGCAACTTCAATTGAATTTCTTTCATCACAAAAAAATAGATTTAAAACTTGTTCATCTTGACAATGAAGTTGCGCATATTGAGTTCCGTTAACGGCAATTCGTAACGGACCAGCAATATCATTACCATCACAGTTGCCGCCTGTAGTTTTGCCCAGGATGAAAGGCACGGCATCGAAACTAACACTACTAATGG
>CANHBE010000170.1 GCA_947458575.1 Flavobacteriaceae bacterium
TGCTTGTAGACATCTTCATACCAACAGAAGTTACCACCTTTATTGCTTATATTATTTTCTCCTACTTAATTGCCCACAATATTGATGTTCCGATACTTTCCCAAATTATCGTTGGTCTTGTTTCTTGGTGGGCTATGGTTGCGCTGCATTACTATATTTTCAGAAAATATATTCGCATGCTAACCGACAAGTTTATCGCACCAACAAAGATTAAGTCAGGAATTGAAAGTCATTTTGGTAAAGTAGGAGAAGTACAATTGATTGAAAACAAATTGATGTTTCAAATTGAAGATGAACTCTATTTTTTTGTAGAACAGGACAATAAACAATGTAAAGCAGGCGACAACGCAACTATTATAAATTACTCAAACGAAAAACTAACCATCAAACTAAATAATTAAAACTATGTCATTAATCTACACCGTCCCTCAAAATCACTGCGTAATCATTGAACGTTTTGGAAAATTTTCTTCTGTGCAAAATGAAGGATTAAACTTTTTAGTTCCTTTTCTAGACAATAAAAAGTATCTAGGTACTTGGCAAGGACAAGCAAATAAGAGAGGGTATCTTATTGAGCTATCAGAACAAAAAACGGATACCCCTGCCCGTCAGTGTCAAACAAAAGACAATGTAACGATTCAAGCTGATGCTTCGGTGTATTGGAAAATTATTGACCCCATTAAGGCAGTGTACAATGTTGATATACTCCCTTCCTCTATTTCAGACATTGCACTAAATGCCTTACGAGCAAACATTGGAACAATTACGCTCGACCAGGTTCTTTCAGAAAGACAAACGCTCAATCAAAAAATTTCAGTGCAACTAGCCGAAACTGCCTCCAAGTGGGGAATTACTTTTACAAGAGTCGAAATTCAAGAACTCACCTACTCTAAAGATACAGCTGATGCGATGCTTCAAGAGATGAATGCTGAAAGACAAAAAAGAGCTAGAGTTTCAGAAGCTGAAGGAGAAGCATTTGCAATCACAAAAAAGGCAGAGAGCGAAGCGAGATCGACTTTGATAAGAGCTGAAGCACAAGCAAACGCTTTAAAAATGATCACTGAAGCAGAGATAAATTATTTATCACAACTGAAAGAAAAGACCGATTCGCAAACGGCAGGACAAATTTTGATTGCTCAAAAATTTATTGACGGTATGGAATCAATCACAAAAAATCCAAGCGATAAAGTCTTTCTTCCAAGCAACTTTCAAGGGATACTTAGCATAGGTGCAGAGAACAAGAAATAAAGAATTGTTGGAGGGATTAAAAATCTCATTTAGATTAAGTTAAAGAACTTCATCTAACAGCCGTTAATCACCATAAACCTGCCGCAGGCGCAACATATGTGTATTAGAAGCAACGTGCGAACCGTAACTAGAGAATAACCAAATGTAAAACCGAGCTTTCCTACCCAACTCCAAAGTCACCACAACTCAAGTCAAACTATCTTTTGCGCTGCTTCAATATCCATTTTCATAGTCACGAATTCGAGAAACTGACACAAATTATCATCAAAAAGACTATTGCTTTTGTTCAAAACTAATAACGTGTTTTCAAAAATCACTACATTTGATCAAATCTCAAAACAGTTTTAGAGAACGCACAAAGGCTGCATAACAATATCAAAATAGCTTCAACTTAATGATGGAACAACCTACAAGAAAAAACAACAATGGCATCTTTATATTCTTCATGATGGTTGTCATTGTACTTTATGTTGTAGTTTCGGGTGGCATCACCAAATCCAGTTCAAGTAATACCTACGTAAAACCCTACCACACCCGAACAGGTAAAATGGTAAAAGGACACGTAAGAAAATCCGTTAGCACGAGCCCAAACGCCGTCAAACGCCGGAATTACAGCAAAGGCTATTATCAGCGCAACAAATACCGCTACCGCAAAACTAAAAAAGAGTAAATATGAAATTCGGATTTAGAATACCATCTATTACCAAAAGAATAGCAGCGCGAACCTCCGTAAAAAGAATAGTTCAAAACAAACTAGGATTAAAAGCACCCCGCGGTTATGGTTGGATAACCAATCCGAACAAATTTGTCTACAACAAGGTTTATAACAAAACCTCTCGCGGCTGCTTGATGACCCTTTTTGTTTTTGCGGTCATTCCTTTAATGTTGCTCATGCTTATAATCTAGCGCTCACGTTTGCTGATTAACATTGGAGAGAAGAAAGATTGGTTTCAAAATTTTTATAAATTTGATAATAATAAAATACTAAGCGTACTGAGATTTATCTCATTTAATTAGGCGCGATTGGTATTAGATCATTAGCCGTATTAACAAGTAAGTGGCAACCCAAGCGCAGAATGGCAAATATTAATAGATGAGAATATGGAAAGAATTTTAATTGGAGCAATAACGGGTCTGTTGATTTCTACTTCATTATATGTTTGGAATTCAAATAATTTCACGAAAGAACAAAGAATATTATTGCTGATTTGTATTGTTTTTCCACCAGCACAATGGATAGGTATTATTATTATTTTAATTTACAATAATTATAAATTAAAAAACACTCCCGAAAAGTTAAGAGAAAAAAAAGTAACAGAAAGAAAAATAGAATTAAATACAACAATTGATAATCTTTTGGAATTAAAAGAAAAAGGAATATTAACTATTGATGAATACAATGAGAAAGTTGATAAAATAGAATCCCAAAAAATCAAGGTGCAAATTAAAAACTCATCCGAATATAAACAACTAAAAAATTTATTTGAAAATAATATATTAACCGCAGATGAATTTGAGAATAAGATAACATTAATGAAAACCGAAAAAATATTTAAAAGTATTGTAAAAAGGAACGAAACGGAATCAAAAACCAAATCAGTAAATGAGAAAAATGAAGTAGAGTTTATAACGTATGAGGTGCCTGAAGGAATTTTAGAAATTGAAATTACTGAAGGTTTAAATACAGATTTTTACAATGGCAGAAAAACTTTGCTTAATGGAGAAATAGCGCCAAATGGAAAATATAAAGTTGGCATTATGTGGTTTATTCATATCGAGAATGGACTCACAAAAAAGTCAAGTGTAATTTAATAATAGTAATGGCAGCCACTAACAGCGCATCAAGCGCCATTGCTGGATTTTCTTAGCTTTAAGTCTATTTTTAACGTAAAAATTCTATCTTAGCGGAGCATACGCTGCTCGCTTTTCCGCAACGCGCGCCTATGCGCAACACGTTAAACAAATAAAGCCCGGTTTCACAACCGAGCTTTCCCATTCAACTCCAAAGTCACCACAACTCAAGTCAAACTATTTTTTGCGCTTCTTCAATATCCATTTCAGTAGCCACGAAATTGTGAAACTCACGGCGGCACCAAGCGCTGCCAATACCACTGTCCGCAATACGTCAACCGAGTGAATATTCGGTACGATACTCAAAAATGTACCGCCAGCCGTGCCTACTTTTACAGATAAACTCGTGTGCATCATGGTTAAGGTTGATTATCAGATCCTTCGTTGCGGTTTGGCTCTGTGGTCAATTGGCTCACCGCAGACAAAACACCACCAGCAAACGCCAAATAACCGGCTACAGTACTCACCACAATAGGCATGGTAATCGGTACCGCCAAGATCGTTCCGCCAAGTGAGTAGAACGCACCAATCAAACATTGAGCCCCTTGGCGAAAGAAATACGAGGATTCTTCGAGAATAATTAGTATAAATCAATAAAAAAAAACCGCAGATTTTAAGTACTGTGGTTATCCTGATTTATTAAAAGATAATTTTTACTGAAGTCTTGCAGCTTCAAAATAACCTTCTGTAATAGTGGCTATTGAAGATCCATCAGCTGACTTTACTGTACCGAAAAAAGTACCAATTACTTTTCCTGGATTTGTTGGATTAGTCAAAAATGTAACATTAGACAATGATGAAATATTAACATTCATTGTTACACCATCGTCAATTCCATAATATTCGTAAGATTCTTGATTATCATTAATTACCGTTAAATTAAATTGCGTTTGAGAAGAGCTAGAAGAATTAAAAACAAAATTACCTGTTGAAGTAGTTGGAAAAATAATACCTACAGATATATTTAATAATCCACTTGAGTTCGTTTTATTTAAGACAAGTGAATTTGTTGAATAAGTGGCTTGACCTCCAGCAGCTGTACCTCCTCCTGCTGGTTGATTCCCTTCCCACTGATATAAGACCCCATCTAACTTAAAACCCCACTTATAAACACCCGAAGTTGACGATGAAGATGAATTATTAGAATCACTTGAACAAGAAACCAACAATAATGCAATAGACAATACGAAAATAATTTTTTTCATTTTTTAAATATTTCTAAATTAAGATTATCAACATAACGAAAATAAGACATATTAGGTGAAAAACAAAATATATAACTTCATTTCTCAAAAATCGGCAGCCATATGAACTTTCACATTATCAAAGGCTTTAGTTCTGTCTTTACAAATAACATAGCGCACAAGTTTGCTCTTTAAGTAAGGCATGGAAAATTGGTTTCAGAATTTTCATAAATTTGAACACAATAAAATTGTAGGCGTTTTGATATTTACCCCATTTTATCCAGTTGGATACGCAGCAGATTATCAGCACCACTTACAATTTTGAAGACGTTGCGTGAAACCCGCTGAAAAATGAACTAAAGTTCAAAAGTTAGATTATGAAAAAAATATTATTCACTTTTTTTGTTACACTACAATTTATAGGTTGGTCACAAAATCATCGATATACGACCTCACTCTTTCCAGGTTCTACTCGTTTAAATGATATTGTATACGGAACTGCACCTTCTATAAATGGGCCATTTTACACCGTTGAGTCAAGTACAACTCCACAAAATTTGGTAATGGATATTTATCAACCGACAGGAGATTCCTTTACACTGCGCCCTGCCGTTATACTAGCGCATTCTGGAGCATTTTTATTAGGAAATCGAAATGCTGATGATATGACAGCGCTGTGTGATACCCTTGCCAGAAAGGGATATGTAACAGCCTCTATTGATTATCGTTTAGGATTTAATTTAGTGGGCAATACAGAATTACATTCTAGCCGCGCTGTTTATAGAGGAATACAAGACGGCAGAACGGCTGTTCGCTTTTTGAGAGCAAATGCAGCGCAATATGGTATCGACCCAACGAAGATTTATTTTGTTGGAAGTAGCGCTGGAAGTTTTATCGCGTTACATACCATCTATGTTGATGAACCTACTGAAATTCCCACACAAGCCGGAACTGTGAGTTACACTAATATAACCCCACCTTTTGCGCATACAGCTCCAAGTTTAGGACCGCTTGATATCGGAAACAATCTGTCATTTAATGGCAAACCTGATGCTGTAGTTTCTATGTGGGGAGCCATCCAAAGCACAAATTTAATAACGAGTAACAATACAACTCCAGTTTTATTAATTCATGGAGAAGCCGACCCCTTTGTTAATTTTAATACCGGAAGTCCGTTTGGTTATACGTCACTTCCGCAAGCCGATGGCAGTAATCCTATTAACACAAAATTGGATGCTTTAGGATTTACCAACAAAGAAACCTATTTTGTACCTGACGAAGTTCATGAGTTTTATGGAACAACCAACGGTACTTGGAACAACGGTTCAGGAGGAAATGCCTACTTGCCATTAATAACAGACAGAATATCACAGTTTTTGTGGAAACAACATAAACCGTCAGCAGATTTTAATTGGACATCTAATTCACTTACTACTTCATTTACAGACACAAGCACAGGTAGTTTAGCCTGGTGGTGGGATTTTGGAGACGGAAGCTTTAGCAATGAGCAAAATCCAACGCATACCTATCCGGCAACAGGTAATTATCAA
>CANHBE010000171.1 GCA_947458575.1 Flavobacteriaceae bacterium
CAGCCATGCGATGATGATACGGCGACGGTTACTGTAACCGTAAATCCTCTTCCAGACGCTGGAGATGATGCAAATGCATCTATTTGTTCAAACATTAGTTCAGTTGATTTAATTACGTTTTTAGGAGGATCTCCTCAAACGGGTGGCACGTGGTCACCGGTTCTGGCCAGCGGAACAGGTGTTTTTAATCCAGCGGTTGATGTACCGGGGACGTATACTTACACCGTTGGAGCGCCTTTTTGTACGCCGGACATTTCAACTTTGGTAGTTACCGTTGTACCCGGACCTGAAGCAGGTAATTCAGGGACAGTTACATTCTGTGTTACCAACACACCTCAGGATCTTTTTTTAAGCCTTGGTGGTAGTCCACAAACCGGTGGCGAATGGACACCTGCGTTGGCATCATTAACAGGAGTTTTTGACCCGGCAGTCGATGCTCCAGGTGTTTATACTTACACCTTGAGTGGAAATCAGCCTTGCGATAATGATAGTGCAACGGTAACTGTAACAGTTGATCCTGTTCCAAATGCGGGAAGTTTTGTTGGGAACCAGGATGCTTGTTCATCACAAGGAACATTTGATTTGTTTTCGTTATTAACTGGCTTTCAAAGCGGTGGATTTTGGACGGATGCAACAGATCAGACGGTTACAAGTACAATAGATATTTCGACTTTCAGCCCAGGGGTTTACATTTTTACTTATAAAGTTGAAAATAGTTGCTTACCAGCTGATACGGAAACAGTACAGTTTACCGTATTACCTAATCCGGTGCTCACTTCAAGTAATATTCAAGTTTCTTCACCTAACTGTACTGGTGAAAATGTTGTGGTAACATTTGCCAATATGATTGATGGAAGTTACAGTTTAGATTATAATTTAACGTTAAGTAATGTTGCATTAAATCAAAACGCCACCGTGGAAATTATTGGTGGCACAGGTACTTTGACACTTGATGCAGGTTTAATTCCGCTTGCTGGGACAACTAGAATCACTTTCTTAAACATTACCAACAATAACACCTCCTGTACAACAGCCATAAATCCTAATGTTAGTGCCGACTTTATCATTCTTCCAAGTTCAAATATTGAAGATGAAGACTTAAGCATAAGTAGTGTTTGTCTCGGAAGCGAGGTAGTAGTTACTCTGCTCGGTTCTTTTGCAGGTAACGAAATTCAGGACGGATTGTACCAATTTGGATATACGATACCAAATGCTAATCCGGAAACTGGTATCAGTGATGCTGTTCAAGTTATTAAAGGATCGGGTTCATTTACCTTGTCAGGAACTATTTTTTCAAATCCGGGTATTTATTCCTTGACAATTAACTCCATTATCAGTCTCAGCGGAAATTGTAATAATCTTAGTGAGGACGCTTCAACGGACTTCGAGATTTATGCGATTCCTAATTTGTCAAACGGACTTCTTCTGTCACAAGATAATTGTATTAATCAATCTAATCCGGTAACGATCACAGGAGAAGGAGGAGCAAACTTGACTTCCGGTAGTTACGAAATAACGTATGAGTTGTCAGGCGCTACTTCGGCAACCATCACTGATATTGTAGAAATTATTGATAATCAGGGAGTATTTACAATCCCGGGCTCAGATCTTGATACAGTAGGTACGGTGACTTTAACTATTACTCAGATTCAGTCAGTAGTTGGAAATTGCCTAGCAACTGCTATAGGAATAGATCCTATTTCTTTCGAAGTTGAAGAAATTGAAACACCGATTCTGTTGCCGAAAGGAAATGAGTTTTGTGTATCTGATAATCCTACCATTGCAAGTTTGAGCAGCAACGTTGGTGGTACACAAACGGTTGTTTGGTACGACGCACCTAATGGTGGAACTGCTTATGTCTCTACAGATTTATTAGTAAATGAAACTACTTATTATGCAGCATACGTTTCAACAGGTGGTTGCGAAAGCACAACAAGACTTGCCGTTACCGTTGATTTAACGCGTTGTGAGGACATTCTTGTTCCTGATGGTTTCTCTCCTAATGGTGATAACGTGAATGACAGTTTTGTAATTAAGGATATCGAAATCGCTTACCCTAATTTTACCTTAGAGATATACAATCGCTACGGAAATATTCTCTACAAAGGAAATATAAATACTCCTAATTGGGACGGAACAACGTCGGAAGGCGGATTGAAGTTTGGGAATGGAGCAGTACCTGTTGGAGTTTACTTTTATATATTAAATTTCAATGACGGCGAACGCGATCCAAAACAAGGTCGATTGTATCTAAGTCGATAGTAATTTAAATTGACAATTCAGATATTTTGAATACATACAAAAAGATGCAAAAGCATTACTCAGGAACAAAAGAGTATCATCCTATGACAAAAAAGATGAAAATAAGGTCTTCAAAGTTAATAACTCTAATGGCAATCATGTTGACTTCCATGTCAATCACTGCGCAGCAAGACCCGCAGTTTACTCACTATATGTATAACATGAGTGTAATCAATCCAGGTTACGCAACAGATAATGAGGGCGTCATTAATTTTGGTGGATTGTACAGAACCCAATGGGTAGGAGCAGTTGGTGCTCCAAGAACAGGGACAATTTTTGCACACAGCCCAATCGCAAAGCGGGTAGAAGTTGGGCTATCAATAGTGAGCGATGCGATCGGAGATGTTGTTCACGAGAATAACATATACGCGGATGTGGCGTACGTGATTCCATTGTCAGCAACAAAGAAATTGTCTTTTGGGGTAAAGGCCGGTATCACGTTGTTTGACGCTGACTTTAGTGGATTTCAATACACCGACCCAAATCCGGACCAGGCATTTGCCAACAACATCAATGAGAGCTTCCCCAATGTAGGCGCCGGTGCGTTCTATTTCGGTGAAAATTACTATTTGGGCTTTTCAGCTCCAAATTTGTTGACAACAAAACACTTGGAATCAAAAGATGGACTGAAAACTACCGGTGTTGAAGAGATTCATTATTTTATGACTGGAGGTTATGTTTTCGACCTAAGTCAAAATATTCGTTTTAAACCAGCTTTTATGACAAAAGCAGTATCCGGTGCACCACTTTCTATTGATTTGACAGCAAACTTTCTTTTCAATGAGAAATTCGAAATTGGAGCAGGTTATAGAGTGGATGATTCCGTAAGTGGCCTCGCAGCGTTTTCAATCACACCAAACCTGAGAATTGGATATTCGTATGATTATACACTAACCAATTTGGGAGATTTTAATTCAGGGTCTCACGAAATATTCCTATTGTTCGATCTTGATACTTTAAATATGTCTTCGAAAGGCTATGAAAAATCACCGAGGTTCTTCTAACTATTAAGAAAATGAGAAATTTTTATTCTATACTTTTTACAATCCTATTCTGTAACGCTCTTCTCGCGCAAAAAGCGAGCTTGAAAAAGGCAAATGTCCTTTTCGATAAAAGAGCCTATGTGAAAGCAGCGGAAATGTATGAGCAGCTTGGTGACAGTCAGTTGGTTTTGCAAAATCTTGGGGACTGTTATTATAACAATTCACAAATGAAGGAAGCTGTTCGTTCTTATGGAAAGTTATTTTTGACTTTTAAAGACAGTGTTCAACCTGAGTATTACTTCAGATATGCACATGCTTTGTTGGGCGAGGCCAACTATGAAAAAGCAGATCAAATTATGGGCGAGTATCTGAAATATAATGTGAGCACTCCAAAGTTTATTGCGAATTTAAGAACTAATGTTCCTTTTAATTACGTGCTTCAACCTATGACTAAAAACACGTCTAATGGCGATTTTGGAATGTCCTTTTACGGCGATAAAGTTGCTTTTGCCTCATTGAGAAATGCAGGTTCAAAATCTTTTGGATGGAACGAAAAACCCTATTTGGATTTGTTCAGTGCAGCAATCAATGACAAGGGACTTCTGGTAGATATCGAACCTTTTCCCAAAGAAATCAATACCAAAACGCATGAAAGTTCAGTTACCTTCAGTCAAGACGGTAGAATCATGTATTTCAATAGAACCAACGACAAAATGGTTAAGGTGGGTAATGAGAAAATTGCGAATATAAAGATTTACAAAGCTGAGTTTGTCAATGGAAAATGGACAAACATCAACGCATTGCCATTTTGTAGCGATATGTACTCAACAGAACATCCTGTGCTGACGAAGGACGGTAAAAAATTGTACTTTTCGAGTGATATGCCCGGTTCTATTGGATCATTTGATCTCTACGTGGTTGATGTCAATGAAGATGGTACATACGGAACTCCTGTCAATCTCGGGCCCGCAATCAATACAATACATCGTGAACAGTTTCCTGAAATTTCTAACGACGGTAGTATTCTTTACTTTGCTTCTGACGGTCATCAAGGTCTAGGCGGCTTGGATATCTTTATGAGTAAATCACTCAATGGCGGTCCTTTTGCCAAACCGCTCAACCTCGGAGAGACCATCAATAGTAATATGGATGATTTCAGCTATGTTGTCGATGAGAAAAAGAATTTAGGCTATTTTTCTTCTAATCGAAAAGCGGGAGATGCACTTTATAGCTTTACAAGAACAGAGAACCTCGAGCGCTATGTGGTTGAGGGTGACGTTAGAGACAAAAATTCGCAAAACCTACTACCGGGAACTCTAGTTTCGCTTTACGATGAAAACAACATATTGATTGGTCAGATGGTAACTGGCTCTGAAGCGGATTACATTTTCGCTACCGAGCCAAACAAAAAGTATCGTATTGAAGCCATGAGGGATTTCTACATTCCGCATAGCGAAGAATTTACAACTAACGAAGACGGAAAACTCCGCTACACCATTGAGCTTTTCATGGAATGCTATGACGATGCGGAAGAAATCATTACCAAACGTCAAGACGGAAAAGTACAGATTGTGTTGGAAAATATATATTTCGATTTGAACAAGTGGAATATCAAACCGGATGCTGAGCGTATTCTGAATTTACTTGTCGATTTATTGAAGAAGTATCCCGAAATGGAAATTGAAATTGGAGCACATACAGATTCACGTGCCTCCGACTATTACAACATTTTGCTTTCTAACCGACGTGCAGCTTCCACGCTTGAGTATTTGGTTGCAAATGGTATCAAAATAAAACGACTTCGGTCAAAAGGATTTGGTGAAACAGTTCCGCTGGTAAGATGCGGAAGTGCTTGTACCGAACAAGAACATTCGATTAACCGACGTTGTGAGTTCATTATTTTAAAATAAATTGGGTTAAAGGGCCACTAGGGATAGTGGCCTTTTTTTTTGATCGATGAGATCATAAAAAATTACAATTTCATCACTTTCTCTCTTTTGAAGTAACCTATCTTTACAAGCTCAAAGTAAAATACCAATCAAATGAAACGAATTGTTCAAGTCTTGTTTTTGTTAACCACAACCTATGCTGTGTCGCAACAGCAAAGACCAAAATTGGTTGTCGGAATCGTTGTCGATCAAATGAAGCCTGATTACCTACAAAGGTTTTACAATGATTTTACCGATCATGGCTTTAAACGATTGTTGAAAGAAGGCTATGCTTTTCACAATACGCATTACAATTATTTGCCAACCTATACAGCTCCGGGACATGCTTCTATTTATTCGGGTGCGACTCCATCTACTCATGGTATAGTTGGCAATGAATGGTTTAGCAGACGATTGGGAAAAGAACGCTATTGCACTGATGATGCCGATGTACAAATCATTGGCAATAGTAGTAAGGGCGATGACCCAATGTCACCCAAGAATCTTTTGTCAACAACGATTACTGATGAATTGCGACTATCGACCAACTTTAAAGGGAAAGTGATAGGAATGAGTATCAAAGACCGAGGTGCCATTCTTCCCGCAGGACATTTTGC
>CANHBE010000172.1 GCA_947458575.1 Flavobacteriaceae bacterium
AAAATCGTTTTTAATTGCAGTAATTTTTCCCGAGTTAAGTTCTCTAAAACGGTAATTTTATTGTGTGCATATTTGTCATAAATCGCTGCTACTAGAGCGCCGCTGCTTCCAACGCCGTACCCTTGAGGAATACTGGAATCGAAGTACATACCGCCGGAAACATCATTTTTTAGTGACTCCAAATCGAAAGTAACCAAGTCTGGTTGCTCATTTTGTAATTGTTCGAGGTAGAGAACAAATCGCCCTAAATTTTGGTTCGATTTTTCGGCTTCCTCTGAAGGATTCCCATCAGATTTCAGAGCGCCGTTATAGTAGTTGTAAGGAATCGATAAACCTTTAGAATCTTTGATGATTCCGTATTCTCCGAACAGAAGAATTTTCGAGTAAAAAAGCGGTCCTTTCATAAATCGATTTAAGTTAAATCTCTAATGAGCCTATCCCAAGTTGATCGCAAATATACTGACCATTTTGGCAATAGCCAACTAATTCGTTCTTAATAAATTGCAAAACTTTTGCGCTATCGTTTTCCGGATATAAAACATGTACGTTTGCTCCAGCATCTAACGTGAAACAAACGGGAATATTAGTAGACTTCCTAAATTTCCATATCGCATTGATAATTTCTAACGTATTGGGTTTCATCAAAATAAAATAGGGCATAGATGTCATCATCATGGCGTGTAAAGTCAAAGCTTCACTTTCAACAATTTGAACAAAAGCATCCAAATCTCCTGTTTCTAAAACAGTTTTTATTTTCGAAAGATTCTCATGTGCTTGCTTAAATCGCTGCTCAGCGTATGGATGATGATGCATTAAGTCATGACCGACTGTGCTTGAGACTTGTTTTTCGCCTTTGTCCACCAACAAAATCGTATCTTGATAATTCGTGAAATGCGAGTGAATTGTCGTCGGAAATTTGACGCCAAACAAATCAGAACTTCCGATAATGTCAGCGTGATATCCCCAAACCACTACTTCTCCTTTAATGCTTCTGCATGCGCTTCCGGATCCAAGCCTCGCTAAAAAGGATGCTTTTGAATAGAAATATTCATCGGTCATTTCGGGATGTAGTGCTTTTTCCAAACGCATGATATTCATTGCTAACGCGGCCATTCCGGAAGCTGAGGAGGCAATTCCTGAGCTGTGAGGGAAGGTATTTCGAGTGTCAATATTTAAATGATATTGTTTCAAGTAAGGGCAATAGACTTCAATTCGTTCTAAAAATTTTTGAATCTTGGGTTTAAAGTCTTCTTTTGATTGCCCTTCGAATAGCAAGTCAAATGAGAAACTTGTGCTGTTTTCTTTCTGAGCAAAAGATAAGGCAGTGATGGTCTTGCAACTGCTTAAAGTAAAACTAATTGAAGGATTTGCCGGAATTTGATGTAGCTTCTTACCCCAATATTTAACCAAGGCAATATTGCTAGGAGCGCTGTATGAAAAGCTTCCTTTTTCGATGGTCGTAGAAAATGGTTTTGGGATAAAATCCGTTTCAGTTCTCATAGTATTCAGTTTCGGCAAATATACTTTTTTTGCGGTATTGCCCGAAAGCTGGTTGCCTTATTCAGTCGAATTAACATTAAAATAAACGATGAATAGGTAAAAACCAATTTTTCTGTCGTAACTTTAATCAAAACAAAATCTGATGGAACTAAATTGGATCACAGTTGGAGGCTTACTTTTCATTGTAGCTGTCGTTATTTTTTTTCTAATTAAAAGGAATTATCAAGACGAGAAAGAATTCGAAAATTTCTTAAACGACAATGACTTGCCGGTAGACAAGGAAGAAGACGAAGCAAACAATTATTAGAAATATTGGGTTTGGTCTTATTAATTACTCAATCATAAGAGCTGATTCATTTTTGTAATTTTATTACATTTGAAAAAAATGTAATGAATAAATATCTAAGAATTCTGCTCTTTGTTGTCACTTGTATTGCCGTAGGTTATCTTTCCGGAATGGCGACACAATCTTCCGTCAAAACTTGGTTTCCAACACTCGTTAAGCCGAGTTTTAATCCGCCGAGTTGGGTGTTTGCGCCGGTTTGGAGTACTTTGTATATTATGATGGGTATTGCAGCCGGTTTGGTTTGGAACCGAATTGACTATGAAAAAGAAGCGGTTAAAAAAGCACTGTTGTTTTTTGTGATTCAATTGGCATTGAATGCGTTGTGGTCGATTTTGTTTTTTGGAATTAGGAATCCATTTATCGCATTCATCGAGATTATTTTGCTGTGGTTGATGATTTATGAGACTTATGTCCAGTTCGGCAAAATTGACAAAATCGCAGGTTATCTATTCATCCCATATCTTCTTTGGGTGAGTTTTGCCACTGTTTTGAATGGAAGTATTTGGTGGTTGAATCGCTAATTTACGAATTGATTGCATTGGCGACAATAAAGCCACTCGTCCAAGCATTCTGAAAGTTGAAACCTCCCGTAATCGCATCAATGTTGACGATTTCTCCTGCGAAATACAGGTTTTCGTGTAGTTTGCTTTCCATTGTTTTGAAATTAATTTCTTTCAGATCGATGCCGCCCGCAGTGACGAATTCTTCTTTAAATGTACTTTTTCCATTTACGAGAAAACTACCATTGGTGAGCTGTTGCGCTAGACTTTGCAATTGCGTTTTCGACAAATCTGCCCATTTTGTTACACCGAGCGTAGTCGAGGTGTCGATTCCAGCTGCCAAGACCAAACTTTCCCACAATCTGTTCGGAAAATCAAAAGGTGATTTTTTGGAAACTGCTTTCTTCGCGTGTTCTATTTTTAGTTCTTTGAGCAACTTTTCAGCATCTTCGGTCTCAACATCATTCAACCAATTCACAGTGATGGTAAATTGATAATTCTTCTCATGCAAGATTCTGGCGCCCCAAGCAGATAATTTCAAAATTCCCGGACCGCTCATGCCCCAATGGGTGATTAATAATGGTCCGGTCGCAGTGAGTTTCGTGTCTTTTACTTTTACCGTTGCGAGGGCAGAAACTCCCATCAAGTCTTTGATACGAGGATCTTTGATGTTGAACGTAAACAAGGAGGGCACCGGACTCACAATCGCGTGCCCAAAAGTCTGGAGCAGTTCCCACATTTTTGGGTTACTTCCTGTCGCTAAGATCAATTTCTCTGCAAGGTATTGCTCATTTTGGGTTTCGATTTTCCAGCAATTGTTCTTTTTAAAAATAGACTGTACACTTTGTCCCGTTAGTACAGCAATGCCTAATTTTTGTGTGGCATTCAAAAAGCAATCGATGATGGTTTGTGAGGAATTAGTAGTAGGGAACATACGGCCGTCGTCTTCAATTTTGAGTGAAACACCATGTTTTTCGAACCATTCAATGGTGTCTCCCGAGCAAAATTGATGAAACGGACCGCGAAGCTCTTTTTCGCCTCGAGGATAAAATTTGACCAATTCATTGGGTTCAAAGCAAGCGTGCGTAACATTGCATCTGCCGCCACCGGAAATGCGAACTTTCTCTAGGACGTTTTTACCGCGTTCCAATATGGCAACGTTGAGCTTAGGATTTTTTTCCACAACATTGATAGCTGTGAAAAAGCCTGCTGCGCCGCCGCCGACTATAATGATGTCAAAATTTTGCGTCATAATCTGTCCGGAAAATCACTTATAATTCCGTCTACTTGAAAGGATTTTATTTTTTGAATATCTTCCATTTCATTGATGGTCCAAGGAAAAATGAGAAGTCCTTTTTGTCGGATTATTTCAGCTTTCTCAAGGGTTAACAAATGAAAATAGGGATGTATGCTTTTGGCTTGAATAAAATCTGCAAATCCAATTGCTAATGCCAAATCGGTTTGTGTTAAGACTCCAATAGCGATTTTCGGATTCAAAGTTCGAACTTCTTGCAATGCCATCCAATCAAAACTCGAAACAAGGAAGTGATTGTATGTCCAATTTCTTTCTTCGATGAAACGTTCAATCAAAGCAACAACTGATTTTGCCGTGTTTTTACCTTTAAGTTCAATGTTGACAAATATTTTTTTGTCAATGAGATTTAGAATTTCCTCTAGCGTTGGTATTTCATGCTGTGAGTCGATTAGAATCATTTTCAACTCATCTAGCGTGTAAGAACTGACCAAACCGGTTCCGGAAGTTGTTCGATTTACGGTATCATCATGAATCACAACTAAATGATTGTCGGCAGTCAAATGTACATCTAGTTCAATGCCATCAACACCCAATTCCATTGCTTTTTGAAAAGAAATTATGGTGTTTTCTGGATCATGTCCTTTTGCGCCGCGATGTCCGATCTTCAGCATTTAATATTTTTTAGCAAGATAATTTGCACCGGAACAAATCACGAAGTTTATTGTTTTTCGAGTAGCACAATATCAAAATTAGTATTGAGCTTTATTTTTCCTTTCGAAACGACAACACTTTTACCTGAATAAGCGTCTTTTAATTTGTCTCCGTTTTTGAAAACAGTTCCAACGGGAATCACTTTTTCACCTCTATTTAAATCCAGTCCAATAACAACCTGATCGGAATATTTTCCCCTTGAATATGTTCTTGAAAACACGTAAGGTTTGTTCGAGATTTCTTGGTGAATTCCTGCTCCAACAGCCGGGTGATTTTTTCTAAACGTTCCAAGTTTTTGCCAATGCAAAAGTGTCTTTTGAGTTTCAGGATTTGATGCAACATCGTTCCAATTCATAAACGACCGCAGTGTGGCGTCGCCTTCAGCTCCCTCGATGACTAAAGATCTGCCGGTTTCATCGCCATAGTATATTTGAGAAATACCGGGAGTTAACAAAAGTTTTGTTCCACTTTCTATACTTTTCTTTCTTGTCGGGTCAAATGGTTTTCCGTCATCATGAGAAGAAATATAATTCAATACGCTGAATCCTTTAAGCTCTTGTGACAGTTTATTAGAATACATCGAAAATAACTCTTCCGTACTTTTTTGTGCGGCATTCCACTTGAATTCAAAGTTGATCAGGTTGTCAAATCCATGCTTAAAATAATTGACCTTTCGATCGCCAAAATCGAAATCTTGTCCATTACTGATACTGTAATTATAAACTTCGCCGATTGTGTAGAACGAGTTATTGTCGAGCACTTTAGTCGGATTGTTTTTCTTCCAGGTTGCGAAAGCATAGTCACATTGTGTTTGGAAGTCGGTCCAAACACTTTCTTCAACATGTTTTACTGTATCGGCGCGATAACCGTCAATTCCGAATTCGAGTATGTAGTCGGTGAGCCATTTGATAATGTAATATTTCGGCGACCGAGGATAACCGGTTCTTTTGAAAAACGCATCGAGCGACGCAATTTCTTTTTCATATCGACCTTCTTTTTTCCACTTTTCTATGAGGAAAGGAGGTAGATCTACAGGAGTGTTATTTTCAGTCAGTACATCGGGAAGATTCTTTACAAGCGTACAAGCAGTTGTGTTTTCGTAATTGTCATATTTACATTGCGGACCGATTCGAACCCAATCGCTTGGCCAAACCGTATCGATATCTGTTACAGGTCCGGTGTGGTTGATGACACCATCCAGTACAATTCGAATTCCTTTCCGATGTGCTTTTTCCACCAATTCGGCGAGGTCTTTCTTGTCTCCAAAATTAGGGTCTATAGCGGTCCAATCTCTTGTCCAATACCCATGAAAACCATAGGTTAATCCTGTTCCTTCATCAACGCCGTCATGTATTTGTTCGACAATGGGTGTAAACCAAATAGCATTTACACCTAATTTATCGAAATAACCTTCATCTATTTTTTGAATAATTCCTTTAAGATTTCCACCTTCAAAACCGCGTAGTTTCGCTGTTGTTTTGTTGCGATTGAGATACGTTTGTTTGGT
>CANHBE010000173.1 GCA_947458575.1 Flavobacteriaceae bacterium
GCCTTTTTTATTTTGAGCTATAAAAAATAATATCTTTGCTCTCTTTTTTAACTGTGCTTAATGAGCTCAAATAATCACTCAAGTCATCTTCACAGCAAGCTTTCTGCCGCTGGTCTATTAATTACACTCGGAATCATTTACGGCGATATTGGAACTTCTCCACTATACGTTATGAAGGCCATTATTAGCGATAGTATCATTACTAAAGATCTGGTATTGGGAGGATTGTCTTGCATATTTTGGACCCTAACGTTACAAACAACATTGAAGTACGTGTTGATTACTTTAAGTGCTGACAATCATGGCGAAGGCGGGATTTTTGCCTTATACGCATTGGTTAAGAAGACAAAAATTCAGTGGTTAATTGTACCCGCAATTATTGGTGGAAGCGCACTATTGGCCGATGGAATCATTACACCACCAATTTCAGTTTCTTCCGCAGTTGAAGGGCTTCGGATCTTTAAACCGGATATTCCGACAATTCCAATTGTGATTACAATTCTATTTATTCTATTTACGATTCAACAGTTCGGAACCAAATTAGTCGGTAAGTTTTTTGCCCCTATGATGCTCATTTGGTTTTCAATGTTAGGAATACTTGGTGCCATTCAAATGTTTACCAATATAGATGTACTACAAGCTTTAAATCCATACTATGCATACCATTTGTTGACAAGTGACGTAAGTAGTCAAGGTTTCTTCATATTAGGTGCTGTTTTTCTTTGTACAACCGGAGCAGAAGCATTATACTCAGATATGGGGCATTGCGGAAGAAGAAATATCAGAATTAGCTGGATTTTTGTAAAATCAACCCTAGTAATGAACTATTTCGGGCAAGGTGCCTATTTGTTGATGCATGAAGGAAAAACACTAGAACAGTTGGGTAGTTCAAATCCAAATCCGTTTTACTTAATGATGCCTATTTGGTTTCAGCCAATTGGAATCGTAATCGCAACCTTAGCCGCAGTTATTGCCTCTCAAGCTTTAATCAGCGGATCGTTTACTTTAATTAACGAAGCGATGCGTCTGAACTTCTGGCCAAAAGTCAAAATTAAATTTCCAACTGATGTTAAAGGTCAATTATATATTCCATCTATCAACTGGCTCTTATTTCTAGGATGTGTTGGTATTGTATTGTACTTCAAGGAGTCGGGAAATATGGAACATGCCTATGGATTAGCAATTGTACTTTGCATGATTATGACTACGATATTGCTCAACTTCTACTTGATACTAAAAAGAGTGAAATGGTACTTTATAGCCCCGATAATAATCATTTATCTAGCCATTGAATTTAGTTTTCTCGCCGCCAATATCATTAAGTTTTTTGATGGAGGTTTTGTGACTCTCTTTATTGCAATTATATTAATTAGCATCATGTCAACTTGGTTCTTGGCTAAGAAAATTAGCAAAAACTACACAAAAATTGTCAAGATCAATGACTATAAAAAAGTTCTTGCTGAATTAAGTGTAGACCTCTCAATACCAAAATATGCAACACACCTTGTTTACATGACCAACTCAACTAAGTCAGATGAAATTGAAGAAAAAGTAATGTACTCCATTCTTCAGAAAAGACCAAAAAGAGCCGATATTTATTGGTTTATCCACGTAAACGTAATGAGTGAACCCTACAGAAAATCATACAAAGTAACTGAGATTATACCCGATGATATTTATCGTATTGACTTTTATCTTGGTTTCCGTGAACCAACAAAAATCAATTTGATGTTTAAAGAGGTTCTCAAAGACATGGTAAAGAATGGAGAAGTTGACATCACAAGTCGTTACGAATCCTTGAATAAAAATAATATTCTAGGTGATTTCAAATTTGTGCTTTCTGAGAAGTTTCTTTCCAATGACAGTGACGTTACATTCTTCGAAAAAATTGTGATGAATGCCTATTTCATCATGAAAAAATTCAGTTTGTCTGAGGAAAAAGGATTCGGATTGGATAGCAGTTCTGTAAAGGTTGAACAATTTCCTTTAGTATTACATGCACCGGAGAAAATTCATTTGGATAGAATTAAATAGAAATTAGTTCTTAATTAATTTTCCACGCTCACTAAAGACATTTTGGGACTGAATCTCATACCAATACATTCCGGTCGATAATGTTGTTGTATCGATTTGGTGTTCCTCTTCATTTAAGTGGATATACATTATTGTTCGACCTGCACAATCATACAAATTAAAAGTTAACGCGTCTTTGTCGGGATTAATAATATTTATGACAGACGAAAAAGGATTTGGAAGAAGCGCTACCTTATTTTTATTTTGAATCGTCGTAGTCCCTAATGGCTCGCATTGCATACAATTTTTCTGAAAAGTTACGCGAGAATCTGCGGTAATAAGTGAATTGAAATCCGATCCTGCAACGCAATTCGATAATAATTGTGCTTCTAACCATAAAGCAAGATAATCCTCTAATACAACATGCTGCTGATCTCTCGTGATAGTTGGTGGCGGTGTACAAGTCGATTCTCCGAAATTGCAGAGAAAATTACTATTTGCCATTTGGCAATGACTTCCACCATTTATCGATACATACGTTTTGCAGGCACTCAACAAAGCATTATACATCAACTCTTGATTGGCAACCGGAGGTGTCACACAGTCATTTGATGCTGCAATCACCAATGCCGGAATAGTTAAACTACTGGCGGCACCAATCGCTGAAGGATTAGTTTCGGCAGCAGCTAAAGTAACGATTGTCTTGATGTTCGGATTGTACTGTGGTGCCAAAAAAGCAGCGCCGCCGCCCATACTGTGTCCCATCACCGAATTCATCAAACTGACTCTGCCAAAGAAGATTGTATTTTGAAGCATCCCCAAATTGAAAATCTGAGCAGAAACAAAGGCTAGGTCTTTCCCAAATTCAGCATGTGAGGGTGAAAGTCCTCCCTCAGTTTTTGGAAAAGCCATAATGTAACCCTGAGGAACAAGTGCTTCCCAAATGTTTCGATAGGCATCCCACGTCATTACGAATCCATGACCAAAAGTTAAAGTGGGGAAGGTTTGACTTGTTACAGTTGTAAAAGGAACATTGTCTCCGGAACTATCTGCGGGATAGTATATCTCCGTCGCTATACTCCTATTTCCGCGTGACGAATCTATAAAGTTGATCGTGGTGTGTCCAATTGCAAACGGTTGACTCCAAACCGTAAACATGGAAAAAATCGTGAACACCCAAATTGTAAAAAACTGTCTTTTTGCATTTATACTCATTACCTAATATTTTACAGTAAATATAAAGAATCAACTGCTGCAAAATTGATTATCATTAAACAAATCTGGTCTAAATTCACCATTTAATGCTACATTTGCGCCACAATCAGAAAGAATGAGATTACATAGAAATTTAGTCTACACTACCATAGACTCCCTAAATGCTATCTTCAACGAGGGAGAATACGCAGATAAAGTAGTAGCTAGAGCATTGAAAAAGGATAAGCGTTGGGGAAGCTCTGATCGAAAGTTTGTTGCCGAAACTATTTATGAAATTGTTCGTTGGAAAAGACTTTACGCAGAAATTGCAGAAGTAAAAGAACCATTTGATCGCGATAAACTTTGGCGAATCTTTGCCGTTTGGGCGGTGTTGCGAGGTTATCCGATTCCTGATTGGAGACAACTTGATGGTACACCGGAGCGCAAGATAAAAGGGCGATTTGATGAGCTTTCAAAAGTAAGAGTTTTCAAAGAGTCAATTCCGGATTGGATGGATGAACTGGGTGTGAAAGAACTTGGAGAAAAGATATGGAGCAAAGAGATTGCAGCCCAAAATCAACCGGCAAAAGTAATTTTGAGGGTAAATACTCTGAAAACATCAAAGGAAAAATTGAAAGCGATCTTGATGGATCTTAATATCGAGACCGAGTATTTGAAGGAACAACCTGATGCCCTGGTATTGAAGGAGAGAGCTAATGTGTTTTTGACCGATGCTTTTAAAGAAGGTCTTTTTGAAGTTCAAGATGCAAACTCACAGTTAATCGCGTACTATTTAGACGTTAAACCAGGTATGCGAGTAGTTGATACTTGCGCGGGCGCGGGTGGTAAAACACTTCACTTGGCTAGTCTGATGGAAAATAAAGGTCAGCTAATCGCGATGGATTTGTACGAAAGTAAACTCAAGCAATTAAAACTACGAGCTAAAAGAAATGGTGCGTTTAATATAGAATACAGAATTATTGATTCGACAAAAGTCATCAAGAAATTGCACGAAAAAGCTGATCGTGTGTTGATTGATGCACCCTGCAGCGGATTAGGCGTTTTGAAAAGAAATCCTGATGCAAAGTGGAAATTGCAACCGGAATTTATTGACAACATCAAAAAAGTTCAAACTGAAGTACTAGAGAACTATTCGAAAATCGTAAAGCCCGGAGGCAAATTAGTTTATGCCACCTGCTCCATTCTGCCCTCTGAAAATCAAGAACAAATAAAGAAATTCTTGAGTGGACCAAACGGTAAAAACTTTATCTTTATCAGCGAAGCTAAGATGCTAGCCGCCGACTCAGGATTTGATGGTTTTTATATGGCACTCCTAGAACGAAAAAAGACCGAATAAAATAAAATATGAAAAATAATCTCATCGTAATCTTGCTTTGCTCCTTCTCCATTTGTTTTGGACAAATTCCTGCGGGATACTACAACACGGCAACCGGTTCCGGATATACCCTGAAAACACAGTTGTTTAACATTATTAAAGTAAGTAACGATAGAGGTTATTCTGGTTTATATACGACATATCTGACCTCAGATATTGACTCTTTTTATGAAAATGATGGAACTATGCTCGATATGTATTCGGAAAATCCAACCGGGCCAGAATGTGCTTTTACTTATGGCGTCGGTCAAGATGACGGTACACAAGGTAGTAATGAATGTGAGCGCTATAACAGAGAACATTTAGTGCCACAATCTGTCTTTGGTGCACAAACACCGATGTTTTCCGATGCACATTTTGTTGTTCCTGCTGATAAATTCGTCAACGCTCAAAGAGGTGATTTGCCGTTTGGAAGAGTTGGTAACGCTAATTGGACGGGAACAAATGGTACTAAAAGAGGATCAAATCTTAATTCGGGATATTCTGCGGGATACAACGGAACAGTCTTCGAACCAATCAACGAATTCAAAGGTGATATTGCACGATGCCTTCTATACTTCGCTACTCGCTACGAAGATCTTGTTGGCAGTTACAGCTATGAAATGTTCAATGGAACAAGCACTCAGGTTTTTACACAACCTTTTTTGAATATCCTGCTAACGTGGAATGCACTCGATCCGGTAAGTCAGCGAGAAATCGTTAGAAATAACGCGATTGGAACCAATGCTAGACAAAGAAACAGAAATCCATTTATTGACAACAATTCATATGTGACAAGCATTTGGGGATCTCCTTTGGGTATTTCACAGTTTGACTTAATCAACTCGACCCAAGTATTTCCAAATCCGACCACGACAAATTCCGTTCAAATTTCTGCCACAATACCCATTGAATCCATTTCCTTAATTAGTATCAATGGGCAATTAATCAAAACCATTACAAATCCCGTTGCTGTTCAAAATATTTACACATTAGACCAACTTACCCAAGGATTTTACCTCTTGAGAATTACATCCGGCGAGTTTTCGACTACAAAAAAATTGATTGTCGAATAGCTTGATCGTTATACTGAAGCGACATGATTGGTGAGAATAGATTTTCTCATCGAGGTAGAACAAAAGTTAATTTCTCAAGTGTTCCAAAAAAACATCCTAGATTTGCGCATTCAAGGAACC
>CANHBE010000174.1 GCA_947458575.1 Flavobacteriaceae bacterium
AGCATTCGATCGGTATTCTTAATTTGCTGATCTTCTTCCGATTCGGCGTTGAGCTTCGTTAAATCGATATTGATGATATATTTTTTGAATGAACTCTTAGCAAAGGGAAGTTTCTGTCGGTCTTCGTATTTTTTAGGAACAAGATCTTCATAGTAAAATCCGTCGTTCAAAACCAATTGCAAAATACTCGATTTATCGCTGCTTATCAATTCACCGGTCTTGGCTTTGATCACATTTTTACTACCGTCGTAGGAATTTGTTTTCTTATGAATGGTAACACCCCGAAGATAATTGCCGTTTTCACCTGTTTTTTTATCCACTTTGATGCTGTAGCTGCCGACCTCACTGAACTGGCCTTCTGCAATGGCCATGGCGGGTTTCATTTGCGCAATTTCTTTTCTGAAATTGATGAATTTATACTCTGCATAGGGTATCACATTATTTGCGAAGAAGAAAGCTGCACCGCTCAAGAAAATGATAAAAATCGTTAATCCTCTCATGATGCGTTGTAAAGAAATACCAGCCGACTTCATGGCGGCAAACTCGTAGTTCTCGGCTAAATCTCCAAAGGTCATAATGGATGCCAGTAAGACCGATAGTGGGAGCACCAGCGGAACTAAACTTGGCATTTTAAACAATAGGAATTTAACAATCAGGATTACGTCGAGGTCTTTACCTGCTAATTCAGAGATAAATAACCAGACAGTTTGTAGGATGAAAATTAAAAGTAGAATAACAAATACAGTCGTAAATGTGGTTACAAAAGATTTTAGGATGTATCTGTCGAGAATTTTCACTTAAGGTTAATCTAACTTATTGATGTAGTATTTTGGATATTTTGTAGCATCAAAGGTAAATTGATTTTTTGATAAAGGTTGGTTGACTTTGAAAGAATTAACGGTAAGCGTAGTCTTGCTGCCGTTTTTCCCTATTTCGATCAAATTGTAGATGTTTTTGGTTTGTGTGTCAATACCGAGTAGAATTTCTTTTCGTTGATCTTTCGTATTGGTTGGGATAAGTTTGATGTATTGAATTTGTCGTCCCTTCACATTTTGCTTGATATCCCAAGTATACTTGTATCCGCTGTTGTAGAAAGTTAGTAACTTAGAGGGAGTTACTGCCGAATCATCCTTTTCGTCGAGTTTAGAAATAGAAACCTCTTCATCTTCAGGATTTATCGTGTATATTTTCTTTCCATCAAAAATTTTGGTAACCCCCATCAAGTTCAAGACATACATGTTGCCTTTCATGGTCACGTTGCCTTTACTTTCTTGATTGATATTTTCTTTGGTATTGTTGAGGGCGTACTTAAAGTCAATGACAATATTGTCGTAGCTTTTGACTTTTGCGGTTACTTGGTCGAGGAGATCTTTTGCTTTCTTGTCCTGTGCATAGACCTTGCAGCCCATGGCAATAAAAAATACAAAAAAGACAACTTGTTTCATTTTAAAAATCATTTTGTTCATTATTGAAAAATTGATCCAAAGCACTTAAATCGGTAATGTTTACATTTCTCGCTTTACTTCCTTCGAATGGCCCTACGATGCCGGCAGCTTCCAATTGGTCGATTAATCGTCCGGCTCTGTTGTAACCTAATTTTAATTTTCGTTGGAGTAAAGAAGCCGAACCTTGTTGTGCAGTGACAATAATCTCGGCTGCTTCGCGAAAGAGAGAATCCCTTTCGGAAATGTCAATATCAAGAGTAGTGCCATTTTCGTCTCCAATAAACTCTGGTAACAAATAAGCATCGGGATACGCTTTTTGAGCGCCAATAAATTCAGTGATTTTTTCTACTTCGGGCGTATCAACGAAAGCACATTGCACGCGAACTAAATCATTACCGTTGGTGTACAGCAAATCTCCACGACCAATTAGTTGATCTGCACCTTGCGTATCCAAAATAGTTCTGGAATCGATTTTGGAGGTCACACGGAAAGCTATTCTTGCAGGGAAATTCGCCTTGATAATACCCGTAATTACGTTAACAGATGGTCTTTGGGTAGCAATTATCAAATGAATACCAATGGCACGGGCCAATTGTGCCAAACGAGCAATAGGCGTTTCAACTTCTTTACCTGCAGTCATGATTAAGTCTGCAAACTCATCGACAACCAAAACAATATAAGGCAAGAAACGGTGACCGTTCTCTGGATTTAGTTTTCTATTTTTAAACTTCTCATTATACTCTTTGATATTTCGGACCATTGCGTCTTTGAGCAAGGAATAACGATTGTCCATTTCAACGCAAAGAGAATTCAAAGTATTGATTACTTTGGTGTTATCAGTGATAATGGCATCCCCGGAATCAGGTAATTTGGCCAAGTAATGTCTTTCAATTTTATTGAAGAGGGTCAATTCGACTTTCTTGGGATCGACAAGGACAAATTTTACTTCAGCAGGATGTTTCTTATACAAGAGCGAAGTAAGCACAGCGTTTAGTCCAACCGATTTTCCCTGACCGGTAGCACCTGCCATGAGTAGGTGAGGCATCTTTGCCAAATCGACTACGAACGTTTCGTTGGAAATGGTTTTTCCCAGTGCAATCGGAAGTTCCATTTCGGCTTCTTGAAATTTTGCCGAACCAATCACACTTTTCATAGAAACCATCGTTGGATTCTTATTTGGCACTTCGATACCGATTGTTCCTTTGCCCGGAATTGGCGCAATAATTCGGATTCCAAGGGCAGCTAATGACAGAGCGATATCATCTTCAAGGCTTTTTATTTTCGAAATACGGATACCCGCTTCAGGTACAATTTCATACAGAGTAACAGAAGGTCCGACAGTAGCTTTAATTTGTGCGATTTCAATCTTGTAGTTTCTCAGCGTTTCAACAATATTGTTTTTGTTTTCCTCGAGTTCTGCCTGATTGATAGTAATTCCACCGCCGGCATATTCTTTTAACATGTCTAACGTTGGAAACTTATAGTTGGATAGTTCTAATGTCGGATCAAACAAGCCAAAGTCTGCGACCAGTCTAGAAGCTAAGTTTTCATCAATAGTAGCTTCTTCGGGCGCTTTCTCGATCACAAATGATTCGTCTCCAGTGGGGATAATTTCCGGTTCTTTGGCCGGTTTCACGGTTTTGATTACCGGCTCAAGCTTGATTTCAGATGGATGCTCAATAGTTGGCTTCAACGCTTCTTTGTTGATCTCGAATTGACTAACAACTTTTAACTGTGGTTCGTCGTCAATTTCATCTTCCGGTTTTTCTTGCGCATTTTCATCTTGCAAAGCATACTCTTCTAGATTATAAGAAACTTCCGAGCCTTCATTATTGAAACTTTTGAAATCATCCTTCATTTCTTTTTTGTTGCGCTCGAAGAATGACTTTACGGAGTCGGGCGAGATCTTTATTTTGAAAATCAAATAAATAGTAATCCCAAGAATTAAAATTAGAAGCGTACCAATTCTTCCCACATAATCCTGTGCGAATAAATTCATCTCATAGCCAATAGTTCCGCCCAATTCCGGCAGCGTATTAGCGAAGAAGCCAAAAAGAATAGAGATTAAGATGATGGCAAATAAGTCCCAAAACCAAATATTCTTTAGTTTCTTCAATGAAATGTCTAAGGCGAGAAATGAACCGGTTAGAAAAATTAGTTTGACGAATAGAAACGAACCTACACCAAATCCTTTATAAATGAAGAAATCAGCCAAAACAGCTCCGAATTTACCCAACCAGTTTTTGGATTTTTCACCACGTTCCGCTAAAAGCTGCAAAGTACTTTGGTCTTCGTGACCGTATATGAAGAATGAGATGAAGGCAACAAGCAATGCTATCGAAAACAAAACAAAAATACTTCCAAGTAGGAGCTTTTGCTGACGGGATAACTTCCAAGAGATTTTCTTGTCAGTTGCTTGATCCTCGTTGATCTCTTTGGATTCTTTTTTTGCTGATTTTGCCATTTACATTATTTCGATGAAAAATTTGAGCTACAATAACTTTGGAATATAGATAATTAAGACCAAACTAATAGCAGTCATGGCCGCAAAAAACACAGAGCCGGCTGCAATATCTTTAATAAAACCTATTTTTTCGTGATAGTTCGGATGAATGAAATCGGCAATTTTCTCGATAGCTGTATTCAAGCCCTCTATACTCAAGACCAAGCCTAATGCTAATATTTGAAACATCCATTCTGTCGAGGAAATTTCAAAATAAAAGCCCGCAATAAAAAGCAATACTCCCACGGAAGTCTGAACCATAATACTGTGTTCAGTGCCCATTAGTTTGATAGCGCCTCTTAAAGCAAAACCAATACTTTTAAGTCTGCCCGTAAGAAAGGTATTGTCTTTTTGGAATTCCATTGGGTTTTATTTACAAGACGGCCAAGGCGTCTTTATAGTTCGGTTCGTCGGCAATTTCAGGGACTTGTTCCTCATAAAGTACTGTTCCATTCTCGTCGAGCACAATGACAACGCGAGAGTGAAGTCCAGCCAAAACGCCTTCGGCAATTTCTAAACCATAGTCTTTCCCAAAACTTCCATCTTTAAAATCAGATAGGTTGATGACGTTTTCAATGCCTTCTGCACCGCAAAAACGCTTTTGAGCGAATGGCAAATCGCGCGAAATACACAAGACTTTCGTGTTAGCAAGTGTGCTGGCATCAGTATTGAACTTGCGAACTGAAGTAGCGCAGGTCGGCGTATCGATACTTGGGAAGATATTCAATACCAAACGAGTACCAGCGAAGTCTTCTAATTTTACAGTCGAAAGATCATTTTTTACTAAAGTAAATGCGGGTGCTTTTGTACCAACTTTCGGTAATTCACCACTAGTTTTTATTGGGTTTCCACCTAACGTAATTGAGGCCATTTTTTTTGTTTTTTGTTCGATGCCAAAAGTATGAATTATTTCGAGAATAATTTTTAGAATTTTTTTCAACTTTCCCTTGCTTTTTATTATTCTTATATCGTAATATTGCAATATTAAAATATAACAAACATGGGTGCATCAAAATCTGCCTCTTTCTCACAGAAACAAAACGAAATCGCAAGCGTATTTAAAGCGCTGTCTCATCCGGCTCGGATTGCAATTGTTGAGTATTTATTATCAGTTGACAGTTGTATTTGTAGTGATATTGTCAACGAATTACCCTTGGCACAACCCACCATTTCACAACATTTAAAGGAACTCAAAAATGCTAAGATTATCAAAGGAAATATTGAAGGAACAGCAATTTGTTATTGTATAGATTCTGATACAATGGTTAAAATAGAGGCTTATTTCTCACTGATTTCTCATACTTTACAAAATAAATGTTGCTAGGTAAAATCTTCAAACTAAAAATAAACAATAATGAAATTGTCTCAATTCAAATTGCAACTCGCACAAACCGAAAATCTTGAGTTTGTGCTTCAAAACGGAACAAAAGTGCCAGCCCACTTTCATATTACTGAAGTTGGAATGACGACAAAGCAATTTACCGATTGCGGGAATACGTTTCGAATTCAAAAAACAGCTACTTTTCAATTGTGGACTTCGGTCGATTTCCACCATCGATTAGAGACGAAAAAAGTCCTAAAAATTATTGAGGCAACCGAAAATATGTTTGCAGGAGAAGATCTGGAAATTGAGATCGAATACCAACAAGAAACCATTGGGAAATTTGGTTTGGATTTTAAAGATAATCAATTTGTTTTGACCAATACGATGACGGATTGCTTGGCAAAAGACAATTGCGGGATTCCACAGAAAGTAAAAGTATCACTCGATCAATTGCAAGAAACCGCCGCTTCTTGTTGCGCGCCAAATGGTAATTGCTG
>CANHBE010000175.1 GCA_947458575.1 Flavobacteriaceae bacterium
AGTATTTCGTCAATTAAGCCAGCTATCTGACCAATTTCCAGCTCACCCTCTACCAAATCACCTTCAAACATGCCTCTTTTTGCTCTGGCTCTGCCCAATAATTCTTTTAAGGCTTCAGGTGTAGGGCATTTTGAATACAATTCCTGCAAATCATCATAAAACTTATTCTTGATCAGACGAACCGGAGCAAGTTCTTTGAGCGTTAGCTGTGTTCCACCTTCCTCAACTTGCACAATCGTTTTCTTGAAATTATCATGAGCAGAAGACTCTACAGATGCAGCAAACCTACTACCCATTTGAACACCATCTGCTCCCAATACCATTGCGGCCAACATTCCTCGACCGGTTGCAATTCCGCCAGCAGCAATCAATGGAATAGAAATATTTCTCCTAACCATCGGAATCAATGTGAAAGTGGTATTTTCCTCTCTTCCGTTATGACCTCCGGCTTCAAAACCCTCTGCAACCACTGCATCTACTCCTGCTTCTTGTGCTTTCAAAGCAAATTTCGAACTACTAACTACATGCACAACAGTGATTCCGTTTCCTTTAAGTTTTGGCGTCCATATTTTCGGATTCCCGGCAGAAGTGAAAACGATCTTTACATCTTCTTCAATGATAATAGACATAATTTCCTCAATGTTTGGATAAAGCATTGGAACATTCACACCAAATGGCTTTGAGGTTGCCTTCTTGCATTTGCGAACATGTTCTCGAAAAACATCTGGATACATAGACCCAGCGCCAATTAACCCCAATCCACCGGCATTGCTAACGGCACTTGCTAACTTGTAGCCACTATTCCAAATCATACCGCCTTGGACAATAGGGTATTGAATATCAAAAAGTTGCGTGATGCTATTCATTACTGTTTAGCGATTTTTCCGGTTTGTTTAGAACCTTTGCTTTCAACCGCGTATAAATAGACTCCAGCGCGCAAGGCAGCCAAATCTACTCGAGAATTTCCTTGTGAAACATCTTGTTCCAACACTAGCTGACCTAGTGAATTATACAAAGAAATTTTTGCGTTTTCAGTATCTAGTGGTAAGGAAACAGAAATATTGTCATTAGCCGGATTGGGAAAAATGAAAAATTTCTCTACATCGCGAACCGGTAATCTTAACAAACCATTGTTTAAGGCAAGATTAAAATCGGGAATCCCATAACCCAATTCATTATTTGGATTACTGTACAAACTTGCTGACTCCTTGATGAGTTGCACAATTTCTGCATTTGTAGCATTAGGAAGCGCTTGCCACAAACAAGCTACCATACCGGCGGTAATCGGACCTGAAAAGGAAGTACCGCTTGCTGTTGTGATATTTCCATTGGCTGAGGAAAGCACAGACTGTTGTCCCTGCGCAACGACATCGGGCTTCACACGACCATCAAAAGAAGGTCCAATTGAACTGAAACTAGCATAATTACCCGCTGAATTAACGGCACCAATCGTTAAAGCATTGACGGCATCAGCTGGAGCAGAGATGTATTGCCATGGATCGTTACCTGAATTACCTGCCGAATTTACACAGACCATTCCTCTACTAAAAGCAATGTCTAATCCTTTGGAGATAAATGTTGTATTGCCATTCATGTCGGCATAAGTGAAATTGTAATTCGGATTATCAAACTCAGTGTAACCTAATGACGTATTGATGATATCTACACCTAAACGGTCAGCTTCTTCGGCTGCTTCGACCCAAAGCGACAATTCAAGAGGCCACTCGTTGGCACCGTCTTCAGTTATGAAAAGATAATAAGATGCATCGGGAGCAGTTCCAACTAGTTGATTATCTCTAAATCCGCCCATAGTTGACAAAACCAATGTTCCGTGAGAAATTCCGGAATAAAAATTAGAACTTCGATTGACAAAATCGTAGCCACCCAAAATCTTATTACTATTTCTTAATCTGGAAAAACTTGATGCTGTATTCACTCCCGGAAATCCGCCATCCATTACTGCAATAATTTTCCCGCTACCTGTGTAGTTCTGTTGATGCAGGAGGTGGCCGTTTAGCATTTGAATTTGATTGCCGGAATTTCCGTAATTGAATAGTTCTGAAGACTCCAATAGTTTGTTCACTTTCTTGATTTTCTTTGGAGTTGTAGCTGTGCGAAGCGGATTATTGAGTACTCTGTTTGCAAAATCAACTCGAGCTACAAAGCTTAAATTTTCCAATGCCCGAATAGCATCTTCGGAGCCTTGGACATGCAGTGCGTTGAACCATTTCGATTTTGCCAAAACCACAATATCCGAATTTGAACTAATTTGATCAATATAGAGTTGTTCAATAGGTGCATCTTTTTCATCGAGCTGAATCCCTTGTGCCAATCGTCGATCAAGTGACCTTTGCGATAATTCAGTAAGTGGATTGCCAAAAAACGCTTGTGCATTTGGCTTTGCATTAAAATAAACCCACGCGTCTTCTTGTGCAAAAACCACGAAAGAGCTGAGTATTGTTACGAATAAATAAAATCTTTTCATTATCTAAAATTAATTGGGTAAACTTACGAAATAACTCCTGAACCGACTAATTCTTCGCCCAAGTACCACGCAACGAACTGTCCGGAAGTAATTGCCGACTGCGGTTGTTGGAAAGAAACATACAGTCCGTTTTCAAACTGAAACAATTGCGCTCTTTGAAGTTCTTGCCGGTAACGAATTCGGGCATGCACTTGCAGCGTCTGACCATTTGTGATACGCAAATCCTGTCGAACCCAATGAACTTCATCATTTCGCACGAATAGTGCAGTCCTAAAAAGTCCAGGATGATTGCTACCTTGGCCGGTGTAAATAGTATTCGATTCAACATCGGTTGCTAAAACAAACAATGCCTCAGCTGTTCCGCCCACATTGAGACCTTTTCGTTGACCGATTGTAAAATAATGCGCTCCTTGATGCTTTCCTACTACTTTTCCATTTTCCGGCGTGTACTGAATCGGCGTTGATTCTGCATCCAGCCTTGCTTCAAGGGCAGTGTTTTCAATTGAATCACGCAGATATATATTTGAATCTGAACTTACCTCGAAAATCAAGCCCGGTTTCGGCTGCAGTTTTTGTTGAAGAAATTCAGGCAATCTGACTTTTCCTATGAAACAAAGACCTTGTGAATCTTTTTTGTCAGCAGTTACTAATTCCATTTCAGTTGCAATAGCCCTAACTTCTGTTTTGGTCAATTCACCAATTGGAAATAGAGATTTTGCGAGCTGTTCCTGCGACAATTGACAGAGAAAATAAGACTGATCTTTATTTTTATCGACGCCTGAAAGCAACTGATAGATTGTTGTACCGTTGTTTTCCAACTCACCTTTACGACAATAATGTCCGGTTGCCACAAAATCTGCTCCCAAACTCAAGGCAATTTTCATAAAAACATCAAACTTAATTTCACGATTACATAGTACATCGGGATTTGGTGTTCGACCTTTCTCATATTCATTGAACATGTAATCGACGATTTTCTCTTTGTAAGGTTCACTGAGATCGACAGTTTGAAAAGGAATACCTAGTTTTTGGGCCACCAACAATGCATCATTACTGTCTTCTAGCCACGGACATTCATTTGAAATCGTTACCGAGTCATCATGCCAATTCTTCATAAAAAGTCCAATAACCTCATAACCCTGCTTTTGCAAGAGATAAGCTGCCACACTAGAATCTACACCGCCCGAAAGACCAACAACGACACGTTTCATTTCGTCAAAATTAGCGTCAAAAATACGATAATAATTTACTTGGATTTTGGTTTTACCAATTTCTTAACCCTAGACATATTCTCTTCCTTAACTAGCTTTCCGTTTTCATAAAATTTCCAAATCCCTTTCTTTTTCCCATCAACATACATACCTTGAGAAACCACATTACCAAGCGGATCCCGATAAACCGCTTTCCCGTCAAACTGTCCGTTTACATAGTTTGATTCTTCTAACAGCACACCATTCTCTGCATATTTTTTGTACGGTCCGGTTTTTACACCCAACATATATGTGGTCTCTTCTGCAATTTTTGAGTTTTGATAAAAAACTTTCCGAACCCCATCTAGTTTCCCTTTTGAATAATTCTCAATTGTCATAACAACCTTTGAATTTTCATGGTAATATTTCCAAACACCCTCATAGGATTTGTTTTTAACCTTGCCTTCGCTGACCATACTACCCGATTGACTGTAGAATATAGTGTAAGCAGAATTGTCTTTGGCATCAAACTCACGAGTTGCTATTAGTGTTTGAGCCTTCGTATCATCAAAAAAACGAAATAAGCCAGTTTCCTTTCCGTGCTGGAAAGTGCCCTCATATCGCAATCTCTTGGATTCGGGATAGTAGCCTTTCCACAATCCATCCTTCAACCCTTTTTCATCAACTTTGTTAAACGGGAGTTGTCCGTGTGCATTAATATGAAACAAAAATAAAATAGAAATGGTTAGCGATTTAAAAAGCGAGTTCATAAGTTCTTAATTCTTGAAATGATAAAAACTGAGTAAGACTGAATTTAGTATGCCAAAAGTAATGGAATAATTTGTAAGAGTTGCAAAGGTGAAAGATGAGAGACAATCTCTATAATAAACTTCTAATTTTTGTTTATCATTAAATTAAAAATTTTAGACAGTAAACAAACATAAAATTCAATCATAATAGGTACTCTTGATTGGCTATGACGTTTCTCCATTTATTACCAAATTGAACATATGTTAACAAAAAACTAAATATACACTTTGTTTCATTATTTTATGAAAATTTTAAACATTCAAGATTTTTTGTTTAATAGTTTTGCCTCATAACCAAACAAAAAATTAAACTATGAAAACAAACTTCAAAATTATTTTAGTAGCACTAGTTGCTTTTGTGTCGTTCTCTACTGTTTCATGCAGCGATGATGACGATAACACAACACCAGCAGTTGACAACACCATTACCGGAATTGCATCAAGAACTGCGAATCTATCTTCATTAACTGCCGCTCTTAACAGAGCAGGTTTAGCTTCAACTTTAAGAGGAGCGGGACCATTCACGGTATTTGCCCCGACCAACGCAGCCTTCAGCTCTTTCTTGACAGCAAATGGTTATCCAAATTTAGAAGCTGTTCCTGTACCAGCGTTGAAAGAAATACTCTTGAACCACGTGTTGAATGGTAGAAATTTATCAACTGGTATCAGCACTGGATATGTGAAGACGTTAGGAAAAGGCGCTGCTTCTACTACAAATACTTTGAGTATGTATATCAGTAAAACCGGAAGCGCTGTTAGATTAAACGGAGTTTCTAATGTAACAACACCTGACGTCTCTGCTTCGAATGGGGTTGTACACATTGTAGACGCTGTTATAGGTTTACCAACCATCGTTACTCACGCTCAGGCGAATCCTGATTTTTCAACATTAGTTGCTGCCTTAACCTACAATCCGGCTTCAGGATTTGTTGGAGTTCTTTCAGGTACCACTAATTCACCATTCACTGTTTTTGCTCCAACCAATGATGCTTTCACAAATCCAACTACAGGTTTCTTAAACGAGATTGGTGTAACCGGGCTTGACGGTATTGCACCAGCTGTACTTGAAAAAACCTTGAAGTATCATGTGAAAACAAACGGAAATGTTTTAGCAGGATCTTTATCGGATGGGCAAGTAATCAATATGTTTTCTACGCAAGATGTTATTGTCAGAACTTCTCCAACACGATTGAGAGATGTTAGCAATAGAGATTGCAACATTATCAATACAGATGTACAATGTTCTAATGGTGTGATTCACGTGTTGAGCAAAGTATTGTTGCC
>CANHBE010000176.1 GCA_947458575.1 Flavobacteriaceae bacterium
AAGCCAAATTTTTGGTTTATTCATCTTTTATGCACTTGATTTTTGATTTTCAAAGATAGTATTTCATACCCTACAAACCTATCTTAATTCCTATTGAAAAAGGAGAATATGGTCTTCATGATGATATTTAAATCACCCAAAATAGTTCTGTTGCGTACATACGCTAAATTCATCTTGACTTTGTCCGGAAAAATGACCTGATCATTATATTCGATTGGTTTTTCTTGGCAGCGTAAGATTTCGTCTTCATTTTTATACTTCAAGGATGCGTCACTAGTTATGCCAGGTTTCAGCGAAAGGATTTCTCGATCTTCGCCTTGTAATAAGTCATAATATCCCGGGACGTCCGGCCTTGGACCAACGATTGACATATCGCCTTTGAGCACATTGAAAAACTGCGGCAATTCATCTAGTTTCAATTCTCTGAAATAGCGACCGAAAGAAGTTACTTCGTGTGTTTTGGGATGAATTGTACGAATCTTTATGATTGAAAAAAGTTTGCCATACTGCCCGATTCGCTTTTGAAGAAAAAAACCATTAGATTGTGTCTCAATGGTAGCAATTACAAAACAAATAATAATTAACCAACTCAATAAGATAAGCGCGATCATAGCAAAGAATAAGTCAAAAAAGCGCTTCAATGAAACTCAAATATTAATCAGTTAGTTTAATTTTTGTTAGTTCAAGCGTTAAACGCCTGATTCAACATTATTTCAATTTTTGGAGCAGCTCTTTTTCTTTCATCAAAATCGGGAGCGAATCTACATCTCTTAAGAAAATGAGGTCTTTTTCAAATTCGTACATTTTGTACTCTAAATCAAACTCAGGGTCATCATGTAAGAGTCGAACTGTATCCGAAGCAAAATTGGCTCCTGCTGCCGCGAAACACTGAGTAAAGGCCACATGGCGAACGTTGATTTCGGTGATATACGGTTTACCATTTTCATCTTCCTTAAAATCTACAGTAAAAAAACCATGCTGTTGAGCACCTGTATGTTCAAACAAGAAATCCATGGCACGCTTAGCTTCCGCAACCAAATGTGGCTCATTAAGGAGTCTGCCGAAAGAAGTGTTTCCTGTGATTCCGGATGGAGCCACTTTTGCCATGATATAATTTACCCTTTCTGCGCAGGCTGTTCTCAATAATTTACCTTCAAAATAGAGCATTTTGCAGGCAAGATTTCTACCAGGGAGAAATTTGCTGGCGATAAATTGCTGAACATTAGGATTAATTTGTATCCAGTTCTTGAGCGAGTCTTCATCTTCAACTTTCAAAGAACCGAGGCCACTCGTGCCACTTGTACTTCTTACCCAAAAATTGCCTTGCAATACATTAAACACTTCATTAAGACTCTGAATATTTCTATCAAATGTAACCGATGGTGGCACGATATCTAAGTCTTTCAAAATCTCTGTCATCTTCGATTTATCGACCAACAAATCCGCCATCGACCAATCCGGAATCAAAGCTTTGCAAGGCAGCGATTGTGTTTCTTTTCTTTTACTCCATTCCATTACTTCAAGTTCAGGAAGAATAATGGCTAAATCAACCTGATTCTCTTTAATTATTTCTTCGATACGACTCCAGTAATCCGGACTTTTCGCACCCGGAACAACATACGTTTTACTAAAGAGCTCCCCTTGATATAATCCGATGGCCAATGGATTTATATCTGTCCCTATGAGTTCGAAACGCTTATAAAAGGAATATTTTTTTAATGAGATGGCAAAACTTCTTGGTGTTGGACCACCCACTCCGGTAATTAAGATTTTCATAAAATGTCTTTTAAATCCGTTAGCAATAAAACTTGCAACTTATATTATTTCTCTGATCAGCATGAAACATTCAACATTATTTTTTCCCACTGTTGCTCCACGAAAATTCGATAATATTTCAATATTTTTTAAAGAACGTGGATGCGGAAACTCCTTGATTTGTGTTGAAAAGCACTCAAAAGCTCTTAATTTTTGATCGAGATAACCTTCTATACTTTCAAAAACGGTTGGAATAAATGCATCGTCACCGAACGGTGGTGCCCACTCTGTTTCAGATAAGGTCTCATACGACAGAATTTTCTTCACTGTACAATTGTTTATTGGCCGAGCCGCTACGAGTGCAGCTTCATAGGTAATTCGGTGGTCTTTATGAATGTCACCTCGGTGGGGCAAATACAGCATCTCAATTTGTTTTTCCTTGATGATTTTGGCAATCACATTAGACAATTGATAGGAAGGAATGGTATCGAGTCGTGGCGCGGGGAAATCTAAAAAAAAGGTGTCTTTGACGCCCAAAATCTGATGCGCAGCCAGCGCCTCTGAACGAACTTTTTCCGTTCCTTCTTTCGAAAACAATTCGGGTGCACCGATGTGACCATTTGTCACGATGGCAACATAAACATGATGACCAGCCGAAACATGCTTTGCAATCGTGCCGCCACAACCTAAAATTTCATCATCACAATGTGGCGCTACGACCAATATATTCTTATGGTTTTCCATTTTTCAATTGATTTTCTATGATTTCTATTCTGTCTGATAACTTGAAGAATTCTTTTTCGAAATTAAATCCAAGGGTGTTTCCTACTTTCAAAGCTTCGATTTCAATACCTTCAATTTGTTCCAATTTCAGCAAGCCTGCTCCGGTTTGAACATGAACGCCCAAAACTTCATCTGCAATAACAATACGCCCGATTACTCCCAGATGATTGGTTACTTCTGAGATTGATGATTTCCATACAATTATCTTTTTTGTTCCAAGGTAAGTATAAGCGCCGGGCAATGGCTTTGCAGTAGCGCGAACAAGTTGATGAATGTTTGACGCCGACTGTTTCCAATCTATAAGGCCATCTTCCGGATTTCGTTTTCCTAGATAAGTCGCTTTTGATTCGTCTTGCGGCCTTGTGATGAAAATGCCTTTTTTGAGATCAGGTAAAACCGCATCGAGTGCTTTTTCTATCGCTTTTAAGATTTGCTGTACGACAGTTGTGGCATCATCGTTTTCTTGTACGTCGTAATTCACTTGCGACCAAATGGAACCGGAATCCATTCCTTCATCCATTTTAAAAAACGATGCAGCTCCTTGTACTTTACCCAAAATAATCCAGGCAATTGCGCCTCTGCCACGACCTTCCGGCAATCGGGTCGGATGGTAGCCTACAAGTCCGTATTTTGGCACTGAAAGCAAACTTTCGCGAATCATCTGAGATAGTCCCACTACAAAAACCAAATCAGGTGCTTTAGACTTGACAAAATCGACATGAACCTCATCATTGACTTTCGAAAAATATTGAAAAGGAATCTGGTTCGATTCGCTTAATTCCTTTAAATCATAGTAGCCTGAAACATTCTCAGCAGCGTCCGGTTGTAATCCGAGTACCGCTACAACATGTAGTTGATGTTCGATAAGTTTCTCCAGTGTTTTTCTGCTACTGTTCACACTCCCTATCAAAATTACCCGAGGATTTTCTACGATATTATTTTTCATTCAACATGGGTTTGTTAATGAATTTACTTTCACCTAAAACTACGATCAATACAGTTCTAAAGATAATCTTGATATCATTCCAAAAGCTGACGTTCTTGACATATTCTAAATCATAAACGAACCGTTCTTTCCAACTTAAATGAATATTGCCATTGATTTGAGCCAAACCTGTCAAACCGGGACGAACAGAATATCGACTTTTTTCCTCTTCAGTCATAGTAGCCAATTGTTCCGGAACACTGGGTCTTGGACCAACCAGACTCATATCGCCCAAGAGAACATTCAAAAGCTGCGGCAATTCATCGATTTTGTAACGCCGCAAATAATAACCCACTCTCGTGACACCATCTGCTTTTCCAATTATCGGTGTACTTCCCACTGTTCGTTTTTCGTTTGTCATGGTTCTGAACTTAAAGACTTTAAAAGGCTTCAAACCTTTACCGACGCGTTCTTGCTTGAAAAACAGCGGTCCTTTGGATTCTGTCAAGATCAATACAGCAATCAACAACAATGGAACAAAGGCCAACAGCAGGATAACAAAGGCAACTGCAATATCAAGTATTGATTTGAAAAAATTACGATACATAATCTTTTTTATAAGCTTCTAAAACCGATTTCATTCCTTTATTGACAGGTAATTGCCACAGTAATTTACACCAGTCGTGATTGCCCTCTATAAAACCGGGACCATTTTCGGTAATGACAATATCCCAACCTATTGATCGATTTTGAGGATGGAGCAAAGCCGCTTCCTTGACCATCGCAATGGTTTCCGGCCAAAAAGGAACTTCAAAACCTTCGATGGCCACTCCTGTTACGGGATGCTTACTTTCTTGTGTTTTGGTTATATCGCTGTACACAGCCGGACCATTAACAATGCCGGTTTTCTCATTAATTGGGGCAGCTAAATTTCCGGCAGCCATATTATCGACGGAAGAATTTACGGAAATTCTTTGGCGGCAACCTAGAATCTCCACTTCGTTGTTTTGATTTAGTTGTGAAAAAATGCGCACCGTGTTTACTGCTGTTGGAGATAATGCATTGAGTTTTGGATGCTGAATAATAAATTCTTCAACCAAATCAAATTTGTTGTTTTCCATAAAGGAAATGAGTGAATTTTCATCGAACTCGCTTGCATTCTTGATTTCAACGGCAACACCACATTTTCCATCTGCAACCTTAAATACAAGCTTTCCCGACTTGGTCTTCAGGAGTTTTTCAAGTATGAATTTGTTCATTTTTAAGTCGGCAATATCGGCAACAGTATGAACAAAGTAAGCCTGATACTCCTTATAGAAAAGGGTCTTGTCGTCAAGAATATTACGCGCTTCTTTGGGATTCATAATCAATTGAAATTCGTACATATATCCGGTACCTGCCCATTGCTGGCGCTCTTCTCTATTCTTTTCGAAGAATCTAAACTGAAAATACTCTAGTATCGAAATATTGTAAACAAATACGCAATACAGTACGTCAATCAAAATACTGATCTTATTTCTTTTGGTCTGACGTGCCGTGTAGTTGAGAAAAAGCGAGAACTTCTTCCAATCCATTTGTTTGATATAATACCCTAAATACAGAATTCTCTTGATCATCTTCTTTTGTTTTTTAGGGTCTCGGCCATTTCATCTGCCGCCATGAATTCAACATCCGGCCATTTTTTCACAATCTGATCAAGCAAGCTTTTCAATGATGTCAGTCCTTTTTCGCGATTTAATGGGTCGATATGGCCACAGAAATTGACGCGATGTGAACTTATAATCGCGGGTTTGTTCCAGCGGAACGCAGTTTCAATTTGTTTCATTGTGAAAGCTACCCAATCGATACCCCGATCTTCCGTAGGTTCGAAAACCACATTTCTGACCATAATTGAAAGACCTTCTTTAGTCGATTTACCGATGTAATTGATTGATTTCTTGTATCGATTAAAACCTTGGTGTTCGTTTCTGACCAATCCCAAATCAATAAAACGAATGCCGTTCTTGTAAAGTGTTGGAAAAAGCGAATGGTGAATATTATACACCGGTGGTGTACAATAAGTACTCGAATAACCATATACTTTTTCGAAAAGCTGCAACCCTTCTTCAATCATCACTGCCAGTTTTTCATTCTCTTTGACATCCCAAAAATCGAAAGCAGCAGTGCTTGATATTGTGGGATATTCCTCGTCTGAAATACTGGTAAATGACCTATTTTTCAGGGCGACCAATAATTCGTTATCGCGCTTTTGTAGTTTATCATTGAAGATATGCAAATTCAAATGTTCCCTACCGTG
>CANHBE010000177.1 GCA_947458575.1 Flavobacteriaceae bacterium
ATAAGTTTTTTCAAATGGGTAGTATTAGCGTTAGCAATGACAATCAATTGGCCATTTTTTGTACGGATGTTATCGGCAGAAGAATTTATTCATTGCAAATCAAGAATCTGACGACCGGAGAAATACTTGTAGACAAAATCGAACAGACGACCGGCAATGCGGTTTGGGCCAATGATAACAAAACGATTTTCTATACCAAGCAAGACGAAAAAACGTTGCGATCAGACAAAGTTCTAAAGCACAAACTTGGACAAGCAGTTTCTGCTGACGAGTTGGTTTATTTTGAGAACGACGATACTTTTAATGTATCAGTTTCAAAAAGCAAGTCGAAGAAATATATAACAATAGCATCCTCCAGCACACTAACCGACGAGTATCAAACCATTTTGGCAGATTTACCCGATAGTAAATTCAAAGTTTTTCAAAAGAGAGTTCGAGGTTTGGAGTATTCTATTTCTCATTATGGCGATAGTTTTTATATCGTGACAAATAAAGACAATGCGCTAAACTTCAAGCTGATGAAGGTTAATGAAGACAATACAGCGAAAGAAAATTGGATTGATTTGGTTCCACATCGTTCGGACGTGTTAATTGAAGGAATAGATATTTTTAAGGACTATTTAGTGATTTCCGAACGCAGTAATGGTTTAAACAAGATCCGAATCATGCCGTGGAATGGAAAAGGCGAGTATTATCTGCCATTTGACATTGAAACATACACTTGTTATACAACAACCAACGTTGATTTTGACACGGAAACATTGCGTTATGGATATCAGTCATTAGCGACTCCGTCCTCTGTCATTGATTTCAATATGAGAACCAAAACAAAGGAAATTAAAAAAGAGCAGGAGGTTTTGGGCGGAAAGTTCGACAAAAATAATTATGTTGAAGAACGCATTTGGGCAACTGCTACTGATGGCACCAAAGTTCCTATTTCTATGGTCTACAGAAAAGGAATGAAGAAAGATGGGAAAAATCCACTGCTGCTTTATGCTTACGGCTCATATGGCTATTCAATGGATCCGTATTTTTCTACAACGAGACTTTCATTACTTGACCGTGGTTTTATCTTTGCAATTGCTCATATAAGAGGTGGTGAAGACTTGGGAAGACAATGGTATGAAGATGGGAAACTCTTGAAAAAGAAAAATACTTTCACGGATTTTGTCGATTGTTCTAAATATGTTATCGCTGAAAAATATACATCGCCTGAGCATTTATATGCTGAAGGTGGTTCTGCCGGCGGATTGTTGATGGGAGCAGTGGTCAATATGGCTCCACATTTATATAACGGTGTTATCGCTCAGGTTCCTTTTGTAGATGTCATGACTACTATGCTAGATGATTCTATCCCATTGACGACGGGCGAATATGATGAATGGGGTAATCCTAATGTAAAGAAATACTACGATTATATGAGGTCTTATTCGCCGTATGATAATGTGGTTGCTCAGGATTATCCGAATATGTTCGTTTCAACCGGATTACACGATTCACAAGTACAGTATTGGGAGCCGGCAAAATGGGTAGCAAAACTTCGGACGACAAAAACCAACAATAAACAACTGTTTTTATATACTAACATGGATGCTGGTCACGGCGGTGCTTCAGGCCGATTTGAGTCATTGAAAGAACTAACCAAAGAGTTTGCTTTCTTATTAGATTTGGAAAAAATCAAAGAGTAATTAATTTTTTTTGTTAGATTTGCATTTAAATGAGGTTTCCCAAAAATACCCTTTAGCCTTTATTAACTAGTTTTTTTTTATGAAAGAAGAAATTAAAGCCTGTAATAGCGTCCTGGAATTGATAGGAAACACACCACTTATTAAGCTTAATAAAGTTACTCAAAGTTTAGATGGTAATTTTTATGCAAAGGTAGAGGCATTTAATCCCGGTCATTCTACGAAAGACAGAATTGCACTATATATCATTGAGCAGGCAGAAAAGCAAGGTATTCTTTCTCAAGGCGATACCATCATTGAAACTACTTCTGGAAATACGGGCTTTAGTTTGGCAATGGTCAGTATTATCAAAGGCTATAATTGTATTTTAGCTGTTAGTTCAAAATCATCTAAGGACAAAATTGATATGCTCAGAAGTCTTGGGGCAAAGGTTTATGTTTGTCCGGCGAATGTAGCAGCCGATGACGATCGTTCTTATTATAGTGTAGCTCGAAGGTTACACGAAGAAACAAAAGGCTCAGTCTACATCAATCAATACTTCAACCAGTTAAATATTGATGCGCATTACAATACAACAGGACCGGAAATTTGGGAACAAACTGGCGGAAAGATAACCCATTTGGTTGCATGTAGTGGGACAGGAGGGACCATATCCGGAATAGGGAAGTACTTAAAGGAAAAAAATCCAAATATCAGAATATTGGGTGTTGATGCTTACGGTTCTGTTTTGAAGAAATATCATGAAACCAAGGAGTTTGATACAGACGAGATTTATCCATATAGGATAGAAGGTCTAGGAAAGAACTTGATACCAACTGCCACCGATTTCGATTCTATAGATAAATTTGCCAAAGTTACAGACGAAGCAGCTGCTCATGCCACGAGAGAAATAGCAAAGAACGAAGGTTTGTTTGTTGGTTATACTTCAGGAGCAGTGTTGCAAGCTATCAGACAATACGCAGAGGATGGTGAATTTAGCAAGGATAGTAATGTTATCGCGATTTTTCCTGATCATGGGTCTCGCTATATGAGCAAGGTCTTCAGCGATGATTGGATGAACGAACAAGGATTCTTTGATAGTGTCAATGCAGAAGAAGCTCAAAAGATAGAGTTTATTAAATAAAAAAAAATCCTGATAATTCAGGATTTTTTTTTGACTTAGATTTATTCCATTTCTTCCATCGAATGATAAACGTTTTGAACGTCATCATCTTCTTCAATTTTTTCAAGTAGTTTTTCTACATCAGCGACTTGATCTGCGGTCAATTTTTTCAAAACTTGCGGAATTCGCTCAAAGCCGGACGAGAGAATTTCGATGTTTCTGGCTTCCAATTCTTTTTGAATTGCTCCAAAGCTGCCAAACGGCGCGTAAATTAAAATGCCATCTTCGTCCTCAAAAACTTCCTCAGCACCGAAATCTATGAGTTCCAATTCTAGTTCTTCGGGATTGATATTGTCTTTAGGAATTCTAAAGTTACAGGTATGGTCGAACATAAATTCAACGGAACCTTGTGTTCCCATTGTTCCATTACATTTGTTAAAATAGCTTCTTATGTTGGCTACAGTTCTGTTATTATTGTCAGTCGCAGTTTCGATCAAAATTGCGATTCCATGCGGTGCATATCCTTCAAACAGTACTTCTTTATAATTTGCAGTATCTTTTTCAGTTGCTTTCTTGATGGCTCTTTCAACATTCTCTTTAGGCATGTTGGCGGCTTTCGCGTTCTGAATAACTGCCCGTAACCTGGAATTAGCGTCAGGATTTGGTCCACCTTCCTTAACTGCCATAACAATATCTTTTCCAATTCGCGTAAATGCTTTAGCCATCGCTGACCATCTTTTCATTTTTCTTCCTTTTCGGAATTCAAAAGCTCTTCCCATTTCTTTATTATTAAGGTTACAAACTTAGTCAATACAATATTTTTTTGGAAATCTTTGCCTTATTTTTTTGCAGCGTAGTTTTTAGGAATTATAAACTACAACATTAAAAAAAAATCCGCCGAAGCGGATTTAATTATTTCTTATAAAATGGCATTTTGACCACTGTTGCAGGAACGTCGTTCTTACGAATGCGAATAAAAATTTCTGTCCCTAAAGCACTATGATCAATTGCAACATAGCCCATTCCAATACCAATTCCCATTGAAGGTGACATGGTGCCCGATGTCACATGTCCGATAACATCACCATTAGCATTGACTATCTCATAACCTTGACGGGGCACGGAACGTTCTTTCATTTCAAACCCGATCAACTTTCTGCGAACACCTTTCTCTTTTTGTTTTTGTAGATTTTCCGAATTGACAAAATTCTTGGTAAACTTCGTAATCCATCCTAAACCAGCTTCTATTGGTGAAGTTGTGTCATCGATATCATTGCCATACAAGCAAAATCCCATTTCCAAACGCAATGTGTCTCGGGCAGCTAATCCGATAGGTTTAATACCAAAATCTTTCCCAGCTTCAAAAACCTTATTCCAAATGGTTTCTACCTGGTCATTCTTACAATAAATTTCAAAGCCTCCCGAACCTGTATATCCTGTTGCTGATATAATCACGTATGGAAATCCTGCAAAGTCTGCTACTTCAAAGTGATAATATGAAATTGCAGAAAGATCAACAGAGGTGAGAGACTGCATTGCTTCAACTGCTTTTGGACCTTGAATGGCGAGTAGCGAGAATTCATCAGACAAATTTCTCATCTCAACATTCATGTCATTAAAGCTAGAAATCCATTCCCAATCTTTTTCAATATTAGAAGCATTAACGACAAGTAAATACTGTTCATCTTTTATCCGATACACAAGCAAATCATCTACAATACCGCCATCTTTGTTGGGCATGCAAGAGTATTGCGCTTTACCTACAGTCAATGTGGATGCATCGTTTGAGGTCACTTTTTGAATTAACGCCAACGCATTTTCTCCTGTGAGCAAAAACTCGCCCATGTGAGAGACATCAAAGACGCCAACACCATTGCGAACAGTTTCATGTTCAGCATTAACGCCTTCGTACAAGATAGGCATATTAAAACCGGCAAACGGGAGCATTTTTGCACCCAAACTCTCGTGCACATGCGTGAGGATAGTATTTTTCATCTTATGATTTTTGACTGCGCTAAAATATTCATTAAAAGTTGATTTAACGCTACTCGAAAATTAATTTTGTATTTTTTTTAATAAGGAATATTCATACACTGTGTGGTCTTCTAGGAGCTTAAATTGTGCTATTTGGCAGTGAGCTTTTTTGCTAATTTAAAAGATAGCGAAAGAAAAACGCTTTGCTATAGTTCGTTTATTTTGAACTGGTTGCGCTTGATTTTGAAATCAATTTAGTACATTTATGATACAAATCCCGTTTATGGATCCAATCTTAATTAGTTCCGAAGAAATTATTACGCGATATAAACCAATTAGCATCAATACGCATAAAGGTTTACAAGGTCATGCTCTTATTATTGGCGGAAGTTATGGTAAGATTGGAGCTATATCATTGGCATCTAGAGCGGCTCTCAAAACGGGATGTGGACTTGTTTCGGTTTTTATTCCGCGTTGTGGTTATGTTCCGCTGCAATCTGCCAATCCTGAAGTCATGGTATTGACTGATGAAAATGAGAATTGTATCTCTAATATCGATTTTCCGTTTAGTCCGAATGCTATTTGGTATCGGACCCGGAATGGGTCTAGATTATAATACACAAAGGGCTTTTCAGCATTTTTTGAATGTAAACTATATTCCGCTAGTTGTGGATGCAGACGCGATTAATGGTTTGGCACACAATCCAGCTTCGCTCTATTATCTGAAGACAAAAACAATTCTTACTCCGCATGCAAAAGAGTTCGAAAGGCTCGTCGGCACATGGAATACTGACGAAGAAAAAATTAACAAAGCGTTTGAATTTTCCCAGAAGTTTGATCTCATTCTCGTTCTAAAAGGAGCACCAACCTTAATAATCGACGGTGAACATCTATACGAAAACACATCTGGTAATCCCGCTTTGGCTACGGCGGGTAGTGGAGATGTGCTAACCGGCATCATCACAAGTCTGTTGGCACAATC
>CANHBE010000178.1 GCA_947458575.1 Flavobacteriaceae bacterium
AATAAAGAAGATTCTTTTGTCTTTCCGTCAATGATAAAGGTTCCGTTGAAAATCTTATGACGACAATGTTCGGAATTGACTTGTGAAAAGCCAAAAACTTCTGAGTCAGTTAGCTTTCTACCAATTTTAATGGATAGCGCATGGAGATAATCAACCTCATCAGAACTTAAGGACAAACCTTCTTTTTGATTATAAGTAGCTATATCATCAATTTCGATAATGGGCTCCGGTTGGATATTGATGGTAAAAATCTCTTGATTTAATTCCGAATATTTTTGTGAAAGCATCGGATCGAAATCAGAAAAATCAGCTGTTACGCTCTGAAATTCTTCTATGCGAATGATTCCAGAAATTCCCATGTTTTGCGAGATCTCAACAGCGTTAGTACTCCATGGTGTAATCATGGTGGCGCGTGGACCAACAAAAAAATCCGTTAGTACGGATTTAGGTTTGTTAGTTTGTGAATCTAAAACGAGTTCAGACTGAAAAAGCCATTTGAGTTTTGAAATAGTTTCCGCCGAAAGTTGCACTTGCGTATGCACAGCAAAAACGGTTTCACTTTCGTTTCCGAAGAAATGAATCATTGTAGTTATAGTTGTAGTTGTTCGGGCAAATTTAGATTAAATAACCTCAATTTGCAATGAACAGTTATTACGACTTTTGAACATTTATTCGGGGAAAGGAGCACTTTGATATGCACCCATATCCGGTGGATTTGAGGTTCTCACGTTACCGAGAATATCCAGAGGAACCAAAAAAGAAAGACTTCCTTTGGTAAATGCTTCCGACGTATCGTCGATGTTTAATTTGTTTGCGTTGGCATCAAAAAACTTCGGGTCTTTGTTTTTGATGTTGCCATTTTCTTGATTTCTGATGAAATTGTAAATAGGTTTTCCGGAGAGTGAAGTTCCACTATCTCTGAACTTAACGAGACAGTTTTGCATATCAACTGAAAACGGTATTGTTTCGTCATTGATTTTGTCGAGGAACAATCCGATATTATTAGAATCATAAATAATTGAATTGTAGAATCTTGCTTGTGTTAAAGGACCAGTGACGTTACTACCATCCGCTTGCTCTTCGTAATTGCTGATGAGCACTGCAACCTGATTTGGACTCGCCCAATTATTATTGAATGTACAATGCCTAAATTCGTAACTGCCGCCAATGCTACACGCCAACGAAGCTTGTCCGGCCAGATTGATAACGTTATTTTCTCCATAGATCGAGGCCGCTCTTGCCAATACGCCATAATTTGCCGAATTGTAAATTTGAGTATTCTTGAGTTCTAGCGGACAGTTTTCAACGAGCAATCCAACGGTCGCATTTTTTAAAGTCAAGTGTTTAATACTATTATTGATACTGCCTTGACGCAACCAAATTGTTCCCCATTGTCCCGGAATATCTTCATATAAAGGTTCGAGTCTGTCGCCTTCAAAGATAACTTCGTTTTGTTGGGGGTTGTCTGGATTGGTGGAAACGCCACCATTGATATTAAGCGTGGCACCGGGTTGAACCACAATGCCTGAGGACGCATGAAAATGTACTCTTGCTCCGGGGTTTATGGTCAGCGTTCTTCCATTGGGAACACCTGCGTAGCCGTAGACCACGTATGGTTTGGTGTTGTTGAATATATATTCGTTGCCATTGACAGGGTCATTTTCATCTAATTCAAAGCCGTTTATACGTACTTCTCCGCCATTTTCATCTGTTCCTAGTAGCAGGTTTTCTTTGATTCCGTTGACATCCTTTTTTGGAAAAAGGAAATAAGCATCTCGAATTAAGGTTACCAAATTTACTTTTTGCGCGCCGTTGGAGGAATTAAAAACAATGTCATCGGTATACAAAAAATCGTCGGGATTCGCATCTGCAATATTCGCGGTGGTTTCAATGAAAACGTACATACTGTCTTTGGCGAGTAATTCTACATTGTTGAAAATTCGTCCATCGCCGACTCCATTGTTGTCTTCGTCCAAACCTGTCAAGCCATCTATCATCATCCGGTATTTAGAATCGGGTCTGCCTAATCGAATTGAAGGAATATTGATGTCGTCATCGCTGCGGTTATATACTTTTAATGTGTAGGTGCTAGAGCCAATATTGGTGAAGACTGTATCTAAGTACACCGTATCTTTTGAGAAACCCAGATTTCCGGAACTCGTCACAGTTTCAAAGTCTTTTCGGCAAGAGGAAAGCGCAATCATAAAACCGAAAAAAAGCAGACAAATGAGGTATCGCATTGAATTGTATTTTTGGTAAAAATAGTAAAAAATGTGTTGGTGCATCAACAGTTTCGAGTTTTAAAACGTGGATTTTTTAATTTTATTCTTGTGTTGAGGAATCTTCAGAAATATCAAGTTTCCAAACCAATAAAAACATAATTTTACAACAAAAAAATTATGGCTTTTGATAAAGAGAAAATGCTTGAGCTTTGTAATGCGATTTCCAAAAATACGTTGATGGAGACTTTAGAAATCAAGTATATCGATGCAGGAGAAGATTTTTTAGTCGCTCAAATGCCGGTTAACCCGAGAATTCATCAACCGATGGGTTTGTTGCACGGCGGCGCAAGTGTTGCTCTGGCCGAAAGTGTTGGAAGTGCCGCTTCGATGTTGTTGGTCAATAACGAATTGAGTGAAATTCGCGGAATTGAAATCGCGGCAAACCATCTTAGAGCAAAGCGAACAGGAATGGTCACCGGGACGGCCAGAATTGTCCATCAAAGTAAGAGTGTTCATTTGTGGGAAATTAAGATCACAGACGAAAACGGTAAATTGATTTCAGTTTGTAAATTGACGAATATGGTTTTACCAAAAAGAAAACTTTAGAGCTGATTATGCTTCAAGAATGTCAAGAACAATACGCTCGAAAATTGCCTTTTGTGCTCTTTAGAAAGCCCAACAGTGATCAAGTAATTACTTTGCTGCAAAAAGATGCAACGCTTCACAAAGTAAGTGATTACAAGGAAAAAGGCTTTGTATTTGCAACATTTATGGGCAACGAAAGTTTCATTTTACCTGCAACTGAATGTCAAGTGATAATTCGAACTTTTGAGACTAAACTAAGGTCATTGCGTGCGCTTTCGACTGAAGAAATTGAAAATGAAACGAAGAAAGTGCGACATACTAATTTGGTAAAAAAAGGTATTTCGCATATAGAAAATGGAGATTTTAGCAAGGTTGTTTTGTCTCGACGAGAAACTCTTTTAATTAATGATTTCGATTTTCTCGATACTTTCAATAAACTGGCGTCCGCATATACAAGTGCGTTTGCCTATTGCTTTTATCATCCTAAAGTAGGATTGTGGCTCGGCGCATTTTCTGAGCAATTGATTTTCGCGAAAGGAAGAAATTTTCGAACGATGGCGGTGGCCGGAAGTCAATTGTATGTTGAGAACGCACCCACATTTTGGGGGAGTAAGGAAGTAACTGAACAACAGTTGGTCACTGATTTTATTTTTTCAAATCTTAGTCGAGTTTCCTCAGAAATTCATGTTTCAGAGCCTTACACGCTTCGTGCGGGAAATTTAGCGCACATAAAAACCGACATTACAGGCACTTTCAATAACGAAATGCAATTGAAAGACGTACTTTCTATTTTGCATCCTACTCCGGCTGTGTGCGGATTCCCGAAAGATGTGGCGCTGAATTTTATAGTTGCAAATGAAGGATATGATCGTCGATTTTACGCCGGATTTTTGGGCGAGCTTAATTTTGATTTTGAAAGTGAAGAGCAGGCAAGCGATTTATACGTTAATTTGCGCTGCATGGAGATAGAAGACAATCTTGCTCACATATATATTGGAGGAGGAATCACTGTTGATAGTGATGCGGAAAGTGAATGGCAGGAGACAGTCAATAAATCACAAACTATTAAGAATATTTTATTTTAATTAATTATCATCAAAGTCGCGGCGCTCACTGTATGGAGCGCAGCGGAATAAATTATCAATTATGAAACTAGATATATTAGCTTTTGGCGCTCATCCCGACGATGTAGAATTAGGCTGCGGTGGTACCATCGCGAAAGAAGTTTCTCTTGGCAAAAAGGTCGGCATTATCGATTTGACGCGTGGCGAATTAGGTACTCGAGGTACGGTTGCCACTAGGGATCAAGAATCTGCAAAAGCTGCTCAAATTCTTGGTGCATCAATTCGCGAAAATCTTAATATGCGCGACGGTTTTTTCGTCAATGATGAGGAACATCAGTTGACGGTAATTCGAATGATAAGAAAGTACCAACCTGAAATTGTTTTGTGCAATGCCATTGAAGACCGACATATCGATCATGGAAAAGGTAGTAAGTTGGTGTCGGACGCTTGCTTTTTGTCGGGATTGCGACAGATAAGAACTGCTATAGATAACAATGAGCAAGAAGCGTGGCGACCGAAAGTGGTTTATCATTACTTGCAATGGAAGAATTTAGAACCTGATTTTGTTGTTGATATTTCAGAATTCAACGAAAAACGGGTCCAAGCAATTCTGGCCTACAGCTCACAATTTTACGATCCGAATAGTAAAGAACCTGAGACTCCTATTGCCACAAAAAACTTCCGTGAAAGCCTCGATTACAGGCCTAGAGATTTTGGCAGATTGATTGGTAAAGAATACGCTGAAGGCTTTACCACCGAGAGATATTTGGGTGTCAATAGCTTAGCGGATTTGATTTAATTTTTTACACTATTTCTTTGTATAATCAAAAGTTTGCAATACATTTGCGCTCGTCTAAATGGTGGTTGTAGCTCAGCTGGTTAGAGTAGCGGTTTGTGGTGCCGCGGGTCGCCGGTTCGAACCCGGTCAGCCACCCAAAAAAGCAAAGCTTCGAGTATAACTCGAAGCTTTTTTTGTTTGGTTAATCCCGTAAATAAAATAGTGTTTTTTAAACTACACTTCTTCAAAAGAAAATGCTATTGACTAAATGACAACTGATTACTAGGGTTGCGTAATTTGTGCTTTTATTGTCGTGTAGTAGGTTGGGCCACCTTGATAACCGGAAAAAGTAATACCGCAAAAAGAAATTCTTTGTTTCCCTCCAACATGACTGACATAAACGGGCTTATTGGCTTCACATTGCCAATAGAATCCACCATTCACATTACTGATGTATATTTTATCAAAATCAAAATACTCGGGACTGATATTATTTGTAGTATAATAAATACCATCCTCTAAATCATGGGTATTCCAATACGGAGACATATAGATAGACATATCGCCATTAATCCCGTTTGCAACAATTTCATAATTATTTCCAACTGCTGCAGGTTCCCAGGTTGAAAAACCAAAAGTCTGATTACCTAAAAGCAGTGACCCGCTAAATTGCGCGCTGTTATTTGTGAGTGCGCAAGAAGGTGTGCCTTGTGGAAAATTTACATCAACGTTGACGCTTACGACGCGATCCGGACAATTTTCTTTCGAGATGGTACAAGTGTAGGTTCCGCGGTCATTGTATTTGGCTTCTGAAATCTGTGGACTATGGTAATATGATTCAAAACCATTTGGTCCCGTCCAATAATATAAAACGCCATCCAAATAATCGGCTGTTAGCTCAATTGGACTACCAAGTGTAACACTTGCTGCTGTGGAAACATTTAGTGTGGCTAATTGACTACAATTTTCACTAGCGTTATTGCCATCATCGCTGCTACTAGATGAGCACGCTCCGATTGAAATAAGTATAAAAAAACTAAAAACTAATTTTGAGATTGATTGGATTGTCATTTTGTGAATT
>CANHBE010000179.1 GCA_947458575.1 Flavobacteriaceae bacterium
ATCATTCACAGATACGTAATCGACAGCAGCCGTAAAAGTATAACCGTATTGAAATATCGTGCTTGAATTTTCTAGACTAAAGTCATATAATAACCTTTCGACACCATCAACAATTTTATACACTTTTCGCTCGGCGACATCTTCTCGCAGATACACTTCATGTATCAATTCATAATATCCATCATAGCTTGGAAAAGGGTCAAGAAATTTTTGATAGGTATGTTGTCCAATTGCGACATTAACTCCGCGCTCAATGACACGTTCTTCGGAAGGACTGCCCCAAGATGTCCAATCATAAAGCAGCCAAGCAGAATTATTGAGCATCGGATGATACTCTTGCGAAAAAATAACTTCTGTACTCGAAAATAAAAAAACAGCAAAAAGAATCAGTGTTGCTCGCATAGGAATGAATTTAAATTTAATAAAGTAGATTTGGGATCTTCTTTGATTTCAGTACAACATTAAACACTTCTTTTCAACTATCCGCTTTTTGTCTGTCAATAACTAAAAAAAACGTTGAAGCACATCTTTTGGTCATCATGCATAAAAAAAGTCCCGAAAAACGGGACTTACTTTTTATCTTTTTACTCTGTTTATTCTAAAATAAAACTGATACTGACATTCACCACCAATTCTATTTCGCCTGCTGCTAAAGTTTCTCTGGCAGATTCTCCACCTCCGTCTGCCATTGCCATAGTTTTCATTGCATACATTGGTCTTGATGGATAATTAACTTGGGTATTATCAGATATTGTAATCGCTTTGCCAACTTTCTGATTCAAAACAGAGACAAAATCTTCCGCTTTCGATTTTGCATTTTGGACAGCTAGCTTGCGAGCGTCGCGTTCTAAAACCTCTATTTTTGATGACTTAAACTCTACGTTGTCAATTCTGTTAATTCCAATTTCTACAAGTCCATCCATCATTGCATCATACTTGCTCAAATCCTTCAATAAAATGACTACGGTCTGATTGGCAACATAGTTACTTTTCTTTTTTTCATAGTCGTAATTCGGGTACAGTGAAACACGTTGGGTTTGATAATCTTCTTTTGCGATGTTCATTTTCTTAATAAACTTCAAAACAGCATCCATTTTGGTGTCATTCTCTTTCTTTACCTCCACTGCCTTGGCACCTTTGGTCTCAACTGAAAGTGATATGGATGCTTGATCCGGAATCACTTTAATTTTTCCTTCACCTGAAACATTAATCATTGGAATTTGTTTGATCTCTTGAGCTTCAGTTATTGTAGTTAATAATAATGCAAAAATTAGAACAGCATTTTTCATAAGATATGTAGTTTAAAAATTAGAACCTCGCTTTACCAAAAGATATGCCACTTAAAGCTTTCCCGTCTTGGCTAATACGAAAAGAATCACAATAGGAATGGCCAGCAAAATAACAATAAAAGTATTTTCAGTAAGAAGATCAGGTTGCTTCAAAATCGTAATCAAATAACCACCAATTGCACCACCAAAATGAGCGGTATGCCCGATATTGTCGTTTTTAGCTTTCATTCCATAAATGGAATACAGCAAATAGCCAATCCCAAAAAGGTATGCCGGAATGGGAATAGGAATGAAAAACAAGTACAAACTCATATCCGGATTGAGCAAAATCGAAGCATACAAAACACCTGTTACTGCACCGGAAGCGCCAATCGCACGATAGTTGTAATCATCTTTATGAAAAGACAGCGTTAGCAAACTTCCAAAAACCAAACTTCCAAAGTAAATCACGACAAAAGTGAAGATATCCAGATAACTAATCACGACCGGAGCAAACATATATAGCGTAAACATGTTGAAAAACAAATGCCCCCAATCTGCATGTAAAAAAGCCGAAGAAAACATTCGAATATGCTCACCGGCCCGAATGCTTCCAATATGAAACTCGTACTTTCTAAAAAATGAAATATCATTAAATCCTTTTAGACTGGTTAATACTGTTATTCCGATTAGCGAGAGTAAGATTAAATGCATGGCTTTTTAAAGTTTGTACAAAAGTAGAAATTGTTTGCGTAGCTTTTATCAAACTGACCACAGTAAACAAGGTTAAAAATGTATATTTGTCCAAATATTGTCTTTACATGCAGTACCTGATTTATATTTTGGTCTATCCAATTATTTGGCTCATTTCAATCTTGCCCTTCCGATTGCTTTATTTTTTTTCGGATTGTATCTATATCCTGGTTTATTATGTTATTGGTTATCGAAAAAAAATTGTTCGAGAAAATATCGCTTTAGCATTGCCTCATTTGTCTGAAGCAGAGCGAAGTCAGATTGAAAAAAAGTTCTTTCATCACCTGTGCGACACCTTTTTGGAAATGGCAAAGACCTTGACCATTTCAAACAAAGAGATCGAATCTCGTTATAAGTTTACCAATTTTGACGTGTACTTGGAGTTGGAAAAAAAACAAAAAAGTATTGCCTTAGTTTGCGCCCACTATGCGAGTTATGAATGGGCGGTGTCTATGAACCTTTACATTCAACATCGAGGTGTTGGTATTTACAAACGAATCAGAAACAAGTATTTCGACAAACTGGTTCGAGACATTCGGTCGCGGTTTAAAGCGCACTTGGTGACCACCAAATCAACGATTCCAACGATACGAGATAATTACCTTAACAAGGTCTTATGCGTGTATGGATTTGCAAGCGACCAATCACCAAAATTGGAAAGCACATTTCACTGGGGTAGCTTTATGGGGATGGAAGTTCCCATGCACACAGGCGCTGAAATGCTTGCCAAAAAATACGACATGAATGTCGTTTTCATGCAAACGAGAAAGGTGAAGCGCGGTTACTACGAGGCAACTTTCAAGCTACTCTCAGAGAATACACAAGAAGTTCCGAATTATGAGATTACAGACCGATTTATGAAATTAGTGGAAGCGCAAATACTCGAAGCCCCTGAATATTATCTCTGGACGCACAAGCGATGGAAGCATCGGCGACCCAATACTAACTAAACCACTTCTCTACCAAGTCTTTTTCGAAAGTAGTCGCATTTCGGTGAACAAATTCGTTTGATTTTTTATTATAGGAATATTCCTTACCCCAATCTAAGTGATGTTTTGCCACCGCCTTAATACTGTCACAAACAAACTGAATTTCTGCATTGGTTGTCGTTGGGTGAATAGACATTCTAATCCAACCCGGCTTTTGAATTAAATTACCGGAATCAATTTCACAAACCAAATGATGCGATGTCTCTTGGTCGACGTTCAATAAATAATGTCCATAAGTACCAGCGCAACTGCAACCGCCACGAGTTTGAATCCCGAATCTGTCATTCAACAATTTCACACCTAAGTTGAAATGCAAATCATCGATGTAAAACGAAATCACGCCTAATCGATCCTGATGTTGACCTGCCAGTATCTTAATATTGGGAATAGATCCAAGTTCAGCAAATACATAATCAACCAATTCATGCTCTCGTTTCAAGATGCGGTCAACGCTCATTTCGTCTTTCAACTGGATAGCTAGAGCAGTTTTGATGGTTTGTAAGAACCCAGGAGTTCCGCCGTCTTCGCGATCTTCAATATTCTCAACATATTTGTGTTCTCCCCAAGGATTTGTCCATGCGACTGTTCCTCCTCCCGGATTATCCGGAACCATATTTCGGTACAACTTCTTGTTAAAAACCAAAACACCGGTTGTGCCGGGTCCGCCAAGAAATTTATGCGGAGAAAAGAAAATAGCATCGAGATAACTTTCGGGATCTTCCGGATGCATATCTATCTTTACGTATGGACCCGAACAAGCGAAGTCCACAAAACACAAACCATGGTGTTGATGCATCAGTTTGGCAACTTCATAATATGGCGTCTTTATCCCAGTGACGTTTGAACAGGACGTAATAGAGGCAATTTTTATGGTTCGATTCTTATGCTTTTCAAGTAATTGTTTGAATTGATCCATCGAAAACAAACCTTTCTCACAAGCCGGAACAACAACTACATCAGCGATTGTCTCTAACCACGAAGTCTGATTGGAATGGTGTTCCATGTGTGAAATAAAAACTACCGGTTTGTCTTCATGTGGTACTTTGGTATGAGGCTTCAAGTTTTCCGGAACCTTTAATCCGAGAATTCGTTGAAACTTATTAACCACACCGGTCATTCCTGTACCATCAGTGATGAGGACATCATCGGCATTTGCGTTAACATGTATCTTGATAATATGACGCGCTTCATGGTACGCTAAAGTCATTACTGTTCCCGAAACTGTCGTCTCTGTGTGTGTATTTGCGACATACGAACCGAACTGATTCATCATTTTCTCTTCAATAGGACGATACAATCTACCGCTGGCCGTCCAATCGGTGTAGATAATCTTTTTTGAACCGAATGGCGATTCGAATTCCTGATTAATTCCGATAATATTGTCACGGAACTTTTTGAAATAAAGTTCCAGTTCGGTTGGCAAAACGATCGTTTCGTTCGTATTCATAGGTATTACATTTAGTTCGAAAATACAGGACAATTCTCTAAATCCCCGCAATGGCCTTTATCTCATCAATAATCCGATTGGCTAAAAGATCAGCGGCATCTTGAGTGGGAGCTTCTGTATAAATTCTGATAATCGGCTCAGTGTTGGACTTTCTCAAATGAACCCATTCCGTGGCAAAGTCAATCTTTACTCCATCAATTGTTGAAATATCTTCATTTTTATATTTTGCTGTCATCGCATCTAATATCGCATCAACATCAATCTGTGGTGTCAATTCAATTTTATTCTTGCTCATGTAGTATTGCGGATAGGACGCTCTAAGCTGGGCAACTGTCATATCAAGATGAGCCAAATGAGTCAGGAATAGGGCAACACCAACCAAGCTATCTCGCCCATAATGCAATTCAGGATAGATAATACCACCATTGCCTTCTCCTCCAATAATGGCGTCGGTTTTCTTCATCAATTCAACTACATTTACTTCTCCAACTGCGCTCGCCTGATAACTTCCGTGATATTTGTTGGTAATGTCGCGCAAAGCACGTGAAGAAGACATATTAGAGACCGTATTTCCGGGCGTTTTGCTCAAAACAAAATCGGCAACCGCAACCAATGTATATTCTTCACCAAACATCTCACCGTCATTTGAAATAAATGCCAAACGATCAACATCCGGATCTACCACAATTCCAAAATCTGCTTTCTCCTCAACAACCAATTTGCAAATATCTCCGAGATGCTCTTTCAATGGTTCAGGATTGTGAGGGAAATGACCATTGGGCTCACAATATAATTTTATCACTTCAACGCCCATTTGTTCAAGTAAATTAGGAATGATAACACCACCTGACGAATTTACACCATCAACAACAACCTTAAATTTTCGCATTGCAACCGCTTCAACATCAACCAATGGTAAATTCAATACTTCATCAATATGAATATCCATATAAGCATCGTTAATCGTAACTCTTCCTAAATCATCGACTTCCGAAAAATCAAATGCCTCTGCTTCCGCAATCTCAAGTATTTTTGCGCCATCAGCACCACTGAGAAATTCACCTTTTTCATTCAATAATTTTAATGCGTTCCATTGTTTCGGATTGTGCGAAGCCGTCAAGATAATACCTCCATCAGCCTTCTCCATCGGAACCGCCACTTCAACTGTTGGCGTTGTTGACAATCCTAAATCAATAACATCAATCCCCAAACCAATCAAAGTATTAACAACTAAGTTATGTATCATAGGTCCGGAT
>CANHBE010000180.1 GCA_947458575.1 Flavobacteriaceae bacterium
CCAATTCTAGAAATTGCTAAAAAATTAGAAGCTGCCGCTTTGGTCGACGATTATTTTATCTCGAGGAAGTTATATCCAAATGTCGATTTCTATTCTGGAATCATCTACAGAGCACTAGGAATTCCAACAGATATGTTTACTGTAATGTTTGCTATTGGTCGCTTACCGGGCTGGATAGCGCAATGGAAAGAAATGCGTATCAATAAAGAACCAATTGGAAGACCACGTCAAATCTATGTGGGACATCCTTTAAGGGATTTTAAGCCAATGAGCAAGAGATAGTCGCTCGAACAAAAATTATAAGCCTCCTTTTTGGAGGCTTTTTTATGGATTAGTTATTTTTTGTTGTTTATTTTTAGAATACTATAGAAATCAACCCGCTTTCAATATCTTTGTTTCCAATCAAATGATATTTATGTTACCAATTCATGTTACGAACGAATCTTCCAGATTGCGTGCAGTCGTTCTCGGCTCCGCGCTAAGTAATGGCCCGACGCCAACTGCTGAAGAAGCCTACGATCCGAAATCTTTGGAACATATTCTGGCAGGAACTTATCCCACAGAAGCCGATATGGTTGCTGAAATGGAAGGCTTTAATCAAGTGTTTCAAAAATATGATGTCAAAGTTTATCGGCCTGAAATGATCGAAAATTATAACCAGATTTTTACCCGTGATATTGGTTTCGTGATTGAAGACATTTTTATCAAAGCCAATATTCTTCCGGAACGCGAACGTGAATTAGATGCGATTCAATACATCATCGATCAAATCAATCCAGAAAAAGTAGTCCGCCCGCCAGACAATGTGCACATAGAGGGCGGCGATGTGATTTTGTGGAACGACTATATATTTATCGGGACCTATAAAGGAAGCGATTATAAAGAGTACATCACGGCTCGAACTAACATGGAAGGCGTGAACTATATCAAGCAATTATTTCCCAACAAAATCGTCAAGGAATTCGACTTGGTAAAATCGAAAATTGAAGCCAGAGACAACGCCTTGCACTTAGATTGTTGCTTTCAGCCAGTGGGAATCAATAAAGGAATCATCTACAAAAGCGGATTCCGTGAAGAAGCCGATTATGTGTATTTGGTCAAACTTTTCGGTAAGGAAAATTTGTTTCACATAACTAGAGATGAGATGTATGAAATGAATTCAAATGTCTTTTCAATTGCGCCAGACGTTGTGGTTTCTGAGAAAAGCTTTACCAGATTGAATACTTGGTTGCGTGAAAACGGATTTACCGTAGAAGAAATCTCGTACGCAGAAATTGCAAAACAAGAAGGACTGTTGCGTTGTTCTACGCTGCCGTTGATAAGAGATTAATTCTTGTTATAGGTTGTAGGTTGTGAGTTAAGTGTTTTGATATAGAGTGAATTTAATACAAGCCAAAAAAAATTTGATATGAGCAGTTATAAGGATTTAGAGATTTATACTTTGGGATTAGAGTTGTTTTATAAAGCGCACTTTGCCTCTTTACAATTACCTAAGCATGAAATGTATGAGCTTGGTAGTCAATTAAGGAGATCAGCAGATTCTGTAACGACCAACATTGTGGAAGGTTATGGCAGAAAACGATACAAAGCAGATTTCATTAAATTTCTTACCTACTCATATGCAAGCTGTCTTGAAGCTGTATTCCATTTACAAAAAATTGCCACTTTATACCCAACTATAATTGATAATGAACAAGAATTCATTGACAAGTACAATGAGTTGAGTGCCAAAATCTATAATTTTACTAAATACGTCGAACAAAACTGGAGATCCTAACTTTACAACTTACAACCCACAACCCACAACTTCTAAAACATGAAACAAACCACCAATTCCATCCTCATGATCCGCCCAGTCGCGTTTCGAATGAACGAGCAGACAGCTGTAAACAATTATTATCAAAAGGTTCTTGATGGTTTATCACCGGAGACTGTCAATGCAAAAGCACAAGAAGAATTCGATGCTTTTGTCAATAAATTGCGAATGGTTGGCGTAAATGTCATTGTGGTAGAAGACACAAAAACACCAGACACTCCGGATTCTATTTTTCCAAACAACTGGATTTCTTTTCACGAAAACGGAGATGTGGCGCTTTATCCCATGTTTGCCGAAAACCGCCGTCACGAAAGACGGGAAGACATTTTGGACATCTTGGAAGACGATGGTTTTGTTATTAATAACATTATGGATTATACCTCCGCAGAAGAAGATGGCTATTTTTTGGAAGGAACGGGAAGTATACTTCTAGACCGTCAAAATGATAAAGCTTATTGTGCTTTGTCACCGCGCGCAGATGAAGAACTATTCATAGAATTCTGTGAAGATTTTGAATACACACCCGTTATTTTCGAGGCATTTCAAACAGTTGACGGAGACAGAAAATTGGTCTATCACACCAATGTAATGATGTGCATTGGAGAGACTTTCGCAGTGATCTGTGCAGATTGCATAGATGATAAGAAAGAGCGGAAAATGGTGATTGACAGTCTTCGAGGAGACGAAAAGGAGATTGTCTTAATTACCGAAGATCAGGTGAATAACTTTGCAGGAAATATGTTGGAAGTTAGAGGCACTGACGATCGAAGATATTTGGTCATGAGTAAATCTGCACACCAAAGTCTTACCAAAAAACAAATTGCTCAGATCGAAGAACATGTGACTATCTTAAGTCCAAGTCTTGATACTATTGAAGCTTGCGGTGGCGGTAGTGCACGCTGTATGATGGCTGAGATTTTTTTACCGAAAAACTAAATTTCAAAAATAAAATTCCAATGGTCTAGTTTGGACTTTGGAATTTTATTTTTGGAATTTAATTATTTCAATTTATCAAAAATATATCCTGCCTTCGTGGCACCCCAAACTTGCTTCCCATCTTTGTCAAAACCTTGATCCCAAGACAAGATTTGGTCAGGTGTTATCGTGACTTTTGAAGTAGCATAACTGGCGCCACGTAATTCACTTGGACAAGTTTTCTCTCCAGTACTGCCTGAAAATTTATTTTTTTTCATGCGCTTCAAAATGACTTCACAGCCTGTTTTGAGTTCAATATCATTTTCAGTCAAAGCATCGAAATCTTCCGGAGTTTTCCATCGACCAATCCAGTCTTTCTCATTTTTAAGCGTATAAATTTCACTGGCAAATTCCGTTTCATTTCGCCGCGATACTTTATAAATTCGAACGCGATAAGGCTTGTCTTGCTTCTTAAACAAAGCCTGCTCAACATACAGGTAATTTCCTTTGCTTTTCATAATCGGAACCATTCGCAACGAAATGTTGAAATAAGAAGTGTCTTGAATGGACTGTTTTTCAGAAGAATAATTGCCTTGCATAAGAGTTACCAACTCATTCAAGTCTGCATCTTTAGTTGTACCGCTTTGATAAGTCGATTTACAACTGAAAATCACAAAAGCAACAAACAAAACTAGCACGGTTCTTCTCATATCACATCAAATTTGGAAGTTTTATAACAGATTTCAAAGATAGAAATTCGATGAATATGCAATAGAAAATGACCACAAATCTTACTTACATCAAAGTTCGCCTATCGTTTTTTGTACTTTTGCCAAATCACAGCGGCCATGGTACAACGTTTGTCGAAACAATTGAAAATCATCGAACACTGCTGGAAAAATTCTTAACACAAATGAAAAACAAGAAAACACTCGTTTTAGGCGCATCCACAAAACCCGATCGATATGCATACAAAGCAATCGAGTCGCTGGTCAACAAAGGTCATTCGGTCTTGGCTATCGGGCAAAATACGGGTGAAGTTGGTGGCGTAAAAATTCATACGAAAGCGATTCCGGTCAAGAATATCGATACCATTACACTTTATTTGAATCCAGTCCGACAACGCGACTATTACAACTTTATCATCGAATCGAAACCGAAGCGTGTAATCTTTAATCCGGGAACAGAAAACCCCGAGTTTTATCAGCTACTCAAAGCAAACGGCATTGGAGTGGAAGTGGCATGTACGTTAGTTTTACTTGCAACCAATCAATATTAATTTTTAGGAGCTATTCCTGCTGTTCGTTATATCTTTTGTGTCGAACACCGCCACAAAAGGATATCACTGCCATCAGGGCTAGGGTTCGTCCGTGTTATCAGAATTTCGTTTGTGAAGTCGCCGGTTTGCTAATCAATAACAGTCCTAAAAAGGTAAGCAATCCGTTGATGATAATGAGTTCATTATCTATTACATAACTTCCCAACAGAGCTGCCGAATTTTTACTGATAAAAAAGCAAATCGCGGGCGATAAGACACAAATAAAAGGCACCCATTTGTCCTTTACAGTTTTAGATTTCATAAATAATCCGAATCCATACAATCCTAAAAGCGGTCCGTACGTGTAGGAGGCAATTTTAAAAATCATGCTCACCACAGATGCATCGTTAATGGCATTAAATATCACAATGACAATAAACATCAAGAATGAGAACGCAATATGAACAGCATGTCGGGTTCTGACAATATTAGGTTTGTTTGCATTTTCACTTTTGTCCATACCCAGAAAATCAACACAAAATGAGGTTGTTAAAGCGGTCAAAGCACTATCGGTTGTCGCGAAGGTCGCCGCGGTAAGGCCCAATAAAAACACCACCGACGGGATAATGCTCAAATGATTAAAAGCAATTTCCGGAAATAACAAATCTGTTCTAGGTTTTCCTGTGACCAAATCACTTGGGATTTCAATACTGTTCTGGCTTGCATATATGTACAATAATGCGCCAACACTCAAGAAAAAGATATTAATCAAGACAAAAATGCCGGTAAAAGTATACATGTTTTTTTGTGCGTCTTCTATATGGGCACAACTTAAGTTCTTTTGCATCAAATCCTGATCAAGACCAACCATCGCAATGGTCACAAAGATTCCTCCGAGGATTTGCTTCACAAAATAAGTGCCTTTCAAATAATCTTCGTAGAAGAAGACTTTCGAGTAATTACTGTTTTTTACTTTTTCGAATGCATCAATTACAGACAAATTCAAGCTATCGCAAATGAAGAAAATTGTCAAGAAAACCGAAGAAACCAAGAAGAAAGTTTGTAACGTGTCGGTGATAATAATGGTTTTCAGTCCGCCGCGATATGTATACAAAAAGATCAAAGCCAATGATATCAAAACCGTTACAGAAAAAGGAATGTGGTAATAATCGAATACGTAACGTTGTAAAACAATCACAACCAAATACAAACGAAAAGCGGAACCAATTGTTCTGCTAAGCAAGAAGATTGACGCAGCCGTTTTATAGCTTGTTGTGCCTAATCTTTGCTCAATATAGCTGTAAATTGATGTGAGATTCATGCGGTAATACAGTGGTAAAAGAACTTTGGCGATGATGAGAAAACCAATGGCATTTCCCAAGACAAACTGAAAATACTTAAACTGATTTTCAGGGTTTCCCACTTCACCGGGAACAGAGATAAATGTCACTCCGGAAAGTGCTGTCCCAATCATACCAAAAGCAACCAAGTACCATTTCGAATTCTTGTTGGCTTTGAAAAAAGCATCATTACCGCTATTCTTTTTGCTAGTTTGATGTGAAATGATAAAGAGCAAACCGAAATATACAATGATGAGCGATAGTATGGCAAAAGGCGTCATAAATGGGATTTTTATTGGCGCCAAAATACGAATTTTAGGTTAACCG